>NZ_JBFUIU010000421.1:0-7939 GCF_056401695.1 Variovorax sp. P4_D9 | reverse complement strand
GACGTCGAGAACGTCGACGATCTGGCGCGGCGGGCACGGCTTGCGCGCGAGATCGTCTATTCGGCGCCTTTGCCCGACGACGTGGTGCGCGAGATCCGCGCGGCCTATGCGCAACTGCGCACGGCGCAACGGCCGCCACGTGGGGATCTGCGGCCAGGCGCCTTCGGACTACCCGGACGTCGCCGCGCACTTGGGCGAGCTCGGTATCGATGCCATGAGCGTGACCCCGGACCCGCTGCTCAAGATCACCCGCGACGTCCTCGCCGTCGAAGAGCGGCTGGGGCGCCTGCCCCGGCGGCAACTCGAAACGCAGGCCCATGAGGTCGCCCTTTGGATTGACCCGGCACAACATCCCCGTGAGCACCTTGCCAAATTCACCTACGCATCGGCACCTGACGGGTGTCGCAAGCATGCCCACCTTGGAGGTTGACATCATGAAGAAGCGCTTGAAACCCCTCCCCCTCCCCCCTGCCTTCGTGCGCAGGCGCCGTGCCGGATACCCAATGCCCCCCAAAGAACCTGCGGGCGACGAGCCAAGGCGTGCGTGGATCCGGACCGGACCGACATCGCACCGAGGCGGCCAGGTGCACCAGGCTGTCCCAGCGGGTTTCAACAAGTGCCGAGTCCACGCTCGCCTGACACACGGCGGCGATCTCCTGAGGGGACGGCATGCCCCTGGGCACGAGCAGATGGCGCTGCTTGAGCTCCCCTGAGCTTTGGCCACAGGTCGAAGCCTCGTGCACCGCACGTTTTGTGGAAGAGCCGCAGCCGCCAGCGGCAAACGCCTGCGTCGCCTGCCCGAAGGCCAGCGTGCGCTGACGGTCGGCGTTTGGCTTGCGCTCGGTCAAGCCTTGGTCGTGCCGCTGGCTCTAGAGTTCGCACATCCGAAACACGACATGAGAGAGCCACCAATGAGCCAACTCATTTCTTCACTGATGCGGCGCACCATCACCAGCGTGGCTATGGACGACACCGTAGCGCAGGTCGAAGCGTTGCTCGCCAGCAAGCGCATGACCTGGGTCCCGGTCCTTGAACGCTCGCGAGGCGAGGCCGTTGGCGTCATCAGCGCCTGGGACATCGTCAACTTCCATGCACAGAAGCGCAACGCCGCCACCACGCAGGCGTGGCAGATGTGCTCGTACAAGCCGATCGTCGTGGATATCGAAACGCCTGTCGCACTGGTGGCCTCGCTCATGGTGGAGCGAGGCATCCACCACGTGGTCGTGACCGATTGCAATGGACTCGCGGGCGTCGCTTCTTCGCTCGATTTCGTCCGAACATTTCTCCCGGAGAGCCTCCAGTCAGATGGTCGCCCGTAAACACACCTCAAGGAAGAACCATGTATCAACACATCCTCGTTCCCATCGACGGCAGTCAGACGTCGCAGCGCGGACTGGAAGAGGCCATCGGCCTTGCGAAACTCACGCACGGTCGGCTGCGGTTTCTGCACGCTGTCGACGATCTTTCGCTTGCCCTCGCCATGGACGCCTACTCGGGGCAGTCCCGCGAATGGATGAAGCAGTTGCGTGAGGACGGGCGCCGCATCCTCGACACAGCAAAGGCAAGGGCTGACGCAGCGGGCGTTGAAGCCGACACGGTGCTGTGCGACCGGGCCACTGGGGCAGTCCATGAGCAAGTCACGACCGAGGCCGACATATGGCACGCGGATTTGATCGTTGTCGGCACACACGGCCGTCGCGGCGTCAATCGCCTGGTGATGGGTAGCAGCGCAGAGAATATCCTGCGTCATGCGCGCGTGCCTGTGCTGCTGGTGCGTGCGGCTGGCGCCAAGGCGAAGGACGAATCCGCGCATGAAAGCGTGAAAGTGCATCTGCCTTCGGCCGCGCTCTCGCTCGAATAACGCGCCGACAGTTGAAGCCGCTGGCGGGAGGCTTTTGATACGACGTTTGACACAGGTGTTTCCCCCCATGCGCGGCGTTCACGGTGGCGTTTCGAAGCAAGCCTAGATTGGAGTCATGGAATCACCCTCGTATTCAGCAGATCATTATGACCACCACGCATGCTTCCCACGCCTGCGAACTTCGCTTCCACGCCCTCTTCACGGACCGCCGCCGCTCCTTCTCGTTTTCCGTGCGACGCAACGGGGCATGTCGACATGGATTCGCTGAGCGAACGCGCCCTCAACAACTATCTTTGCGCCCGAGCAATGATGGGCATGGAAGTGCCTTGGCCAGATGTGCGTCCGAGTACAACGCATTGAATCCGATCGCGGGCGAACGGCGGATTCGGTGCAGCGTCGAAACCTCAACATGCCCGCCTACCGCCACCACATTGCCGCATCGCTGATCGCGCTTGTCCTTAGCATTGGGGCGGCCTGCATCGGCCACGCCCAGCCGGGGCCCGCAGAGCTGCGCAACGCCTACCGCGACCAGGTCAACCGCTGGCTGGACGTGCCGGACGATGAGAGTCGGCGATACGGCCGGCTTGCGCTCGACGCGCTCGAGCGCGCCGCCGCCGTTCCAGCGCCGGCGCAGTACGTGGCATTGGTCGACCGCAACCCGAACGTGCAGGTGATCTTCATCTACTGGGTCGCGGCGGGAACGTCCCCTGAGCTGATCGGCGCGTCGCCCGTTTCGACCGGACGCGGCGGGAAGTTCGATCACTTCGAGACCCCCTTGGGCGTCTACGAACACACGCCGTCGAACCCCGATTTTCGCGCCGAAGGCACTCGCAACGAGAACGGCATTCGCGGCTACGGCCTCGCCGGGACGCGGGTGTTCGATTTCGGGTGGCAACAGGCCGAGCGCCTTTGGGGAAATGGCGGCATCAGCACGATGCGGCTGCAGATGCATGCCACCGATCCAGACTATCTCGAGCCGCGCCTCGGCACCGTGCAATCCAAGGGCTGCATCCGGATTCCGGCGAGCCTGAACCGCCTTCTCGACCGCTTCGGCGTGCTGGACGCCGACTACCTCCGAGCTCGCGCCGAAGGTTCGTCCATGCGGGTGCTCCCGGCCACGCAAACGCCGGTTGACGACGGTGGCCGCTACCTCGTCATCGTCGACACGGAGCGAATGGAGCGTCCTGCCTGGGCGCCCGCGCCCGGAGCCCCTCAGCAGCGAAATTCCACCCCACCTGCGCCTTGATCCAGCGCAAGACCACTCTGGCAGAGGCTGCCCAAAGTGATGGCTCTTCGTCTCCTCACCCCCTGAAAGGAAACCCCATGAGATCCGATGCACAACTCCGAAACGACGTCCAGTCGGAACTGGACTGGGACCCGGCGATCAAGTCCTCCGGCGTGGGGGTGATCGCCAACGACGGCGTGGTCACGCTGACCGGCCATGTCGGCAGCTTCGCCGAAAAGTACGCCGCCGAGCGCGCGGCGCAGCGCGTCAAAGGCGTCAAGGCGCTCGCCGTCGAGATCACGGTCAAGCTGCCCGCTTCCGATCAACGCACCGACGCCGACATCGCCGCGGCGGTCGAGCGCGGCCTCGAATGGTCCGCACTTGTGCCAGCGGGCAAGATCAAGCCCCTGGTCGAGGGCGGCTGGATCACCCTCAACGGCGAAGTCGATTGGGAATACCAGCGAAAGGCCGCCGAAAAGGCGGTGCGCAACCTGATGGGCGTCACCGGCGTCTCCAATCTGCTCAAGCTCACGCCAAAAGTCGTCCCGTCGGATGTCGAGAAGCGGCTGCACGATGCCCTGGCGCGGCAGGCCGATCGAGAAGCGGATCGGATCCAGATCACGGTGACCGGGTCGCAAGTCAACCTGAAGGGTCGGGTCCATTCGTGGGCCGAGTTCAATGCCGTGCAAGGCGCGGCATGGTCCGCGCCGGGTGTCACCTCGGTCCTGAACGACCTCGTCGTTCAGGACTGAGCCGGCCCTGGTTACCCGACCGGATGCCCGCCGCGGCTTCCTTGATTCAGCGCAAGCCGACTCAGGGGAGCTGCTTCTACATTGATTAGTTTGATAAGAGAAGCGGAGATGGCATGAGCAATGTCCTGGTGGTCGTCTACTCCTACACGGGGACTTCACGCCGCGTGGCGGAATTGCTGTGCGGCCAGCAAAACTGGCCCATGGCCGAAATCGTGGAGCTCCACCCCCGCAGTGGGACTTTCGGGACTTTGCGTTGCGTGCTCGACTCCGCATTGCGGCGCACACCCGTCATCCGCTATGAGGGGCCATCGCCGAAGGACTTCGACGCAGTCGTGCTGGTCTCACCCATCTGGGCACAGCGGCTTGCCGGTCCGATGCGCAGCTTCATCACAAACAGGCACGACCAGCTGCCCGACGTGGCGGTGGTGTCGGTCATGGGAGGCACCGGCGCCCCTGACGCCATTTCCGAAATCACGCAGCGGATCGGGCGCGCGCCCATTCTGAGTACATCGCTGTCGATGCACGAAGTCGACGACGGTAGCTTCGCCGCCCGCCTGCAGGCCTTCGGCACGGCGGTGAGCAGCGCGGAGATTCGCAATCGGTCGTGCGCCCCACCGTCCTGTCGCCGCTGGCCGCCTGAAGCATTTAGCCGGGGAGCAAGCACCATGAATGGATTTTCAGTCGCGTTGAGTCGCATCCCTTTCAACGATGTCGTCACCATGGTCGTCGATGCCCTCAAGGGCGAAGGACTTGGCGTTCTCAGCGACATCGACGTACAGCGCGCGATCAAGGAAAAGCTCGGCGCCGAAATGGGCCCGTATCGCATCCTCGGCGCCTGCAATCCGCAACTGGCCCATCGTGCATTGCAGACTGAACCCGACATAGGGCTTCTGCTTACCTGCAACGTGATCGTTCGCGCGGAGCCGCCCGATCGCGTGGTCGTCGGCTTCGTGAGTCCGCAGAGCCTTGTCGGCCTATCGAGCGCTCCCGACATCTCGGCGGTCGCCGAAGAGGCCGTGCAGCGCCCGCGTCGTTGTGCACGCTTCAATGTCTAAGACTGGCATCACCCTTCCGTTCGGCCGCCGCCTTGCCGTGTTGGCTTGCGCCTGCTTTCTCAGCGCGTGCGCAGTCGGCCCGCAGACATCGCCCGCCGCATTCCTGGCGACCGAAGCCAGCGGTCCGTCCGATGCGTCTTTTTCACCGATCGTCGCCGCCCGACATGCTGCCAGCGTGGTCGACATCAGCACCCTGCGGATCGGCCGCCACGAAACGGCGGGTGATCTCGAACTGGAGTTCGCGCCCGAGATCGATTTTGCCGACAGGCTAGCATTGCCGTTTCCGGCGAGCGTGCGAGTCAGCGAGATCCGCGACCTGGCCTCGGGCATGGTCCTCACGAGCGACGGCCTGATCCTGACCAGCGCCCACGTGGTCGCCGACATCGACGAAGTCCAAGTCCGCCTGGGCGACGGCCGCCGGTTCCCGGCCAAGGTGCTGGGCGTCGACGGGCGCAGCGACGTCGCATTGCTGAAGATTGACGCGACCGGGCTTCCGAGCGCCGTCATCGGCGATTCGTCGAAACTCGCGCCGGGCGACTGGGTCGCGGCCATTGGGGCGCCTTTCGGCTTTCACGGCACCGTCACCGCGGGCGTGGTGAGCGCCGTCGACCGCTACATCGGAGGTGCCGGGGGGATCCCTTTCATCCAGACCGATGTGGCCATCAATCCCGGCAGCTCGGGCAGCCCGCTGTTCAACGGTCGCGGCGAGGTCGTCGCCATCAATTCGATGATCTATAGCGGCAGCGGCGGCTACATGGGCCTGTCGTTCGCGGTGCCGATCAATTTCGCGATGAAGGTCGCAGCGCAATTGAAGGCCTCAGGTCGGGTCCGGCGGGCCCGCATCGGGGCCGACTTCCAGGAGATGACGCCCGCGCTTGCCCAAGCCTTCGGATCGAAGGAAATGGCGGGCGGCGCGCTGGTAGTTCTCGTAGACGCCGGCAGTCCGGCGCAGGCTGCAGGGCTGACCGGGGGCGACATCGTCACCGCGCTCGACGGCGCGCCGATCGCGCACTTCACCGAGCTGCTGCGGCAGATTGCCGAACGCCCGCCCGGCAGCCACGCCCATCTGGACGTCTGGCGGCAAGGCAAGAGGAAGACGATCGCGGTGACGCTCGTGGAGGAACCATCGCCCAGGAGCACCCTGCGACCCGACCTCTCCTTCGAGTGGAACGACGGCCTCGGGCTGCGTCTCGGCGAGCTGACACCTTCGCAACACCTCCAGTTGGGCAGCAATGGCGGGCTGATTGTCCGCGAAGCCGCCGGCGTCGCCCGCAGCGAAGGCATTCGGGAGGGGGATCTGATCGTTGCGGTGAACGAACTGCGGCTGGACCGCGTCGAAGACTTTCGGCGCCGTCTGAAGAGCCTGCCGCCAGGGCGGACCGTGGCGCTGCTGGTTATGCGGGACTACCGGATGGCCTACGTGCCGGTCCGGGTGCMGAGGACGCGGACCGCCCCGCTGGATTGAAGCTGGAGAACCGCCGTGGAAACACCCATCAAGTCATTGCTCGTCCACCTGGACGGCACGGCCGCCGCCGGAACCCGGTTGAACCTGGCAAACCAATTCGCCGCCACTTGCCACGCGCGGGTGAGCGCGCTGTTTGCCGTGGCACCGCGCTATCTTTCTGCTCTTCCTTTGATGCCCGGCATGCCCTCAATGCCCTTGGGCGCCCCGGTCGATCCGGATCATCGGCTGCTGGCCATGAACGCTTTCGAGAAAGCACGGCTGACCGGCAYGCAGCCGTGCGAATGGTTGGAACTCAACGGCGAGCCCGTCGTCGAGTGCTTTTCCCGTCGAGCCCTCACCGCGGATCTGCTGTTTCTCGGCCAGCGCGATCCCGAGGATGTGTCCGGCTATGACGTGCCGGCTGACTTCGTGGAGTCAGTGGTCATCGAGAGCGGCCGGCCGGCGTTCATCGTTCCCTACGCCGGCGCGACGAGCGTCGCGCCCAAGGTCGTGCTTGTCGCATGGAAGCCCACACGCGAATGCGCGCGCGCCGTGACTTCCGCCCTGCCCTTCCTGCAGGGTGCGAACCGGGTTTGTCTGATCGAAGAGGGAGGCGACCCGACGCAGGCAGCGCCGGTCGAGGTCCGGGAGTATCTGCGTCTGCACGGCGTCTCGAAGGTGCATGAACAGGCCAGGCTTTCGGAGCACCACGCAGGAGAGGAACTGCTCTGCGTCGCCGCGGATTGCGGCGCCGAGATGATCGTGATGGGTTGCTACGGACACAGCCGCGCCCGCGAATTGGTGCTCGGCGGCGCCATCCGGACCGTGCTGGAGTCCACCAAGGTCCCTGTCCTGATGGCGCACTGAACCGCTCAGTGAAAGGCGGCGGCCAGACAGAAATGCCGACGTCGGACACAGCCGGTGAATACTCTGGGACCGGTTGGCAACGAGGATCCGCGGTTGTCGAGCGAATGTTGGCAGTGCCAGGGCAGGTCAGGCCGACCAGGGGAGCGGAAAAGCTCGAGCGAGAGCAGGAAGGTCGGGAGATGTCCCAGACAGCGTCGGGAGTTTTGCGCGACCGACCGATTCTCCAGACAGTGTCTGGGGAATCTGGTCTGCTGACCAAGCCGTGTAGAAGAGCCGCATCTGCCACAGGTTTTGCCGACTGAATCCACGGTCAAATCGAGCTGACAGGTCGGCGGACAGGCGTTCGATCAGGGCTTCGCCGTAGGCGGCGCGCTCCTGTCCACCTTGCTCAAATTCGACGATACGTCGGCCGACCTCCCAGTAGGTGGCGGTCATCAGCGCGTTGACGGTACGCGCGGCGCCTCCAGCAGCGCAACGATGTCGGCGTGGACGTTTGCGTACTCGGCCGGGTCGGGTGTCATGGCCGTCATGGCAGCTTCTTCATCAAGGTTCGGACCTGTCGATTCAGCTGCGCACTGCGGTCGAAGTTTGGCGGAGCTTTCCAGGATGTGCGGCAGGTTCATCTGCGCCAGCATATAACGCGGTGAGTGAGCTGTTTGCGCAAATCGGAGTGTCTTTCCAGTAAACGAAGTCTCCAACGGCGATTCGCGCCTCGACAACCATGCTCGCCCGCCC
>NZ_JBFUIU010000420.1:0-7950 GCF_056401695.1 Variovorax sp. P4_D9 | reverse complement strand
CCTGCTTGCCCCGCTGGCGCCGCCGCAGCGCCGCCAGCTGGTCGACGCCATGGCCACCGTGCAGGCGCTGCTCGACCCCGCCGCGAACGCTACCGCCCGCACGCAGGCCGCGGTGCTGCGCGACCCGGCGCCTGGCGACATCGGCTGGGTGGTCCAGCAGCACGGCGAGATCTACGCCCGCGAATACGGCTGGAACAGCGAGTTCGAAGCGCTGGTGGCCGAAATCGCGGGCCAGTTCCTGCGCAAGTTCCAGCCGGCCTGGGAGCGCTGCTGGATCGCCGAGCTCAACGGGGAGCGGGTCGGCGCGGTGTTCGTGGTGCGCAAGTCGGCCACGACCGCGCAACTGCGCATGCTGATCCTCGCGCCGCAGGCACGCGGGCTCGGGCTGGGCGGGCGCCTCACGGACGAGAGCATCGCCTTCGCGCGCAACAAGGGCTACAAGAAGATGGTCCTGTGGACCAACAGCTGCCTCACGGCGGCGCGCGCGATCTACGCGGCGCGCGGCTTCAAGCTAGTGAAGTCGGAACGCTACGAGGGCTTCGGCCAGCAGCTCGTCGGCGAGACCTGGGAACGGAAGCTCTGAGCTTCAGCGCGGAGTGCGCCGGGCGACCCAGTAGGTCGCGCCCTGCGGGCCGTAGCGCTCCGCATGTGGCGTGCCGGTCGGGATCAGGAAGGTGTCGCCTACCCCCAGGTGGCGCGTGTCGCCGGCGCAGCTCAGCCACATCTCGCCCTGCGTGACCACGGCGTTGGCGTCGAAGGGATGCGTGTGTTCTTCGAGCACCGTGAGAGGCGCCCACTCCCGGATCACCGCCTCGTCGAAGCCCAGCGCACGCGCCTTCGCCTCGAAGTCCTCGAAGCTGCTGGCCGTTGAAGGGAAGCCTTTCAGGTCGTCGTTGCTCATGAGGAACTCCTGGACCGAAATTGCGCGGACCGCGCAGACCCCGTTCTACCCTGGCTTTCGCGTCGCAGCTACTGCCGGCGCCTCAATCGGCAGTGATCTTGCGGTCACGCACGATGCCGCTCCACTTGGCGTCCTCCTTGCGCATGAAAGCCGTGAGCTCGGCGCGCGTGGTGGGCTGCGGCGTCAGGCCGTGCTTGTTCAGCGCTTCCTTGACGCCCGGATCGTTCAGCACCTTGACGATTTCCTGGTTCCAGCGCTCGAGAATCGGCGCCGGGGTCTTGCCCGGCGCCACGAAGGCATACCAGTTCAGCGCCTCGAAGCCGGGATAGCCGGATTCGGCCACGGTGGGGATGTTCGGCATGTAGGCGGGCCGCGTCGAGCCGGTGGTGGCGAGCGGGATCAGCTTGCCGGCCTCCACCTGCGGAAGCGCCGTGGGCGGCGCCGAGAAGTACGAGGCGACACGTTCACCCAGCAGGTCCTGGAGCGCCGGCGCACCGCCCTTGTACGGCACGTGGACCATGTCGATGCCGGCGCGCTGGTTGAACAGTTCACCCGCCAGGTGGGACGCCGAGCCGGCCCCGGYGGAAGCGAAATCCACGCCGCCGGGCCTGGTCTTCGCGAGTGCCACGAACTCGCCCAGCGTCTTCACGCCCAGGCCCTTGTGGACCACCAGCACGTTCGGAAAGTTGACGCCGCCCGACACCGGGGCCAGATCCTTGAAGGGGTCGTAGCGCACCTTCATCACGTGCGGCGCGATGGTCAGCGGCCCGATCGATCCGAACAGCAGCATCGAGCCGTCGGCCGGCCCGTTGGCCACCAGTTGATGGGMGATGTTGCCGCCCGCGCCGGCCTTGTTGTCGATCACCACGCTCTGCCCGATATTCTCGCCCAGCTTCCTGGCGATGAGGCGCGCCGCCGCGTCAGCCGCGCCACCGGCGGAAAAACCTACCACCACGGTCACCGGCTTGTTCGGCGGAAAGTCCTGTGCCTGGCCGAAGCCGGCCATCAACAGCGAAGACGCGACCAGGGTGGTGGCGCGCAGCAGGTGACGTTTGTTCATCGTGGTTCCCTTGGTAGTTATTGATTCGAATTCGATTTGTCTTTTCAGTCGGCACCGAGGCCGACCGGATTCGGCTGCCGCTTCTCGACCGCGTGGCGCAGCAGGGCCGCGCTGCGGAAGATGCCGTGTGCGAACTTGCCGTAGGGCAAGGTGGCGAAAAGCGCCATCACCGCCCCCAGGTGCAGGCACAGCAGCAGCGCCAGCGCCGGCGTGCCGCGCCCCAGCCACAACGCCAGGCCGCTGGCGCTGGTGAGGAACAGCAAGGCGATGAAGCCGAGGTCCATCGGCTTCTGCGCCGCGTCACCATGCATCGGATGACGCCGGCGGTTGAGCCGCCAGAGGCCGGCCGTGCCGACCATCAGGCTGACGCCGCCGGCCACGCCCAGCAGCTTCGGCAGGCTCGGCAACGCATACGGAGCCTGCCAGCCGAGCAGGTAGTGATAGAGCGTCGCCACGCCGGTGGCCGCGAAGCACAGCAGGAAACCGTAGAACGTGAAGTGATGGAAGCGCCGGCGCGACAGCGTGTAGGCATCGTCCTCGTTGGGGCAGCCCTCGCCGTGCCCGCCGTCGAGGTACTTCAGGCGCAGCACGGCATCGGCGGCTTCGGCGGCGGCCGGCGCCTGCAGCGGCGCCCCGCTGGTGGCCGGCGTGATCTCGCGCCAGAAGCGCAACACGCCCTTCGCCAGTGCGAACACCACGAACCCGAACACAGGCAGGAACAGGCCGACCAGCAGGTTGTGCGGGAACAGCCGATAGAAACTGCCCTCGAGCCGGCCGCCCCACAGCGTCCCGTTGAGCGCCACCGCCAGCGCCAGGAACAGCGCCAGGCCGGCCGCCAGGGCCAGCGACAGCGTCAATCCGTTGCGCTGATAGAGCCGGCCCAGCACCGGCGGCCAGGCGTAGTCGGCATAGGTCTGGCCGCGCACTTCGGCCATGGCCTTCGGCACATTGACCGCGAACTCGTGCGGCGGCGCGTACTGGCAGGCATGCAGGCAGGCGCCGCAGTTGTGGCAAAGGTTGGCCAGGTAATGGATGTCGGCCTTGCCGAACTCGAGCCGCCGCGTCATCGCCGGGAACACGGCGCAGAAGCCTTCGCAATAGCGGCAGGCGTTGCAGATCTGCATCTGGCGGCCGACCTCGGCCTCGCCCGCGCTCAGGATCGGGATCACTCGTCGCTCGCCGGTCGCCAGCGAGACCGCCTCGCGGGTCAGGGCCTCAAGCTGCTGCATCGACAAACTCCCTGCTTGCAGCCTTGGCCGCCTGGGCCCCCGCGATGCGGCCGAAGGCGGTGCCGATGGCCATGCCGACGCCGGCGGTGTAGCCCTTGCCGAGCACGTTGCCGGCCATCATCTCGCCGGCCACGAACAGGTTCGGGCTCGGCCGGCCGCCGAAGTGCACGGCGGATTGATCGTTCACCCGCAGGCCCAGGTAGGTGAAGGTGACGCCGGGCCGCAATGCGTAGCCGTAGTACGGCGGCGTATCGATCGGCCGCGCCCAGTGGGTCTTGGCGGGGGCCAGGCCCTCGGTGCGGCAATCGTCCAGCGTCGTGTGGTCGAAGCGGCCGACGCGGCAGGCCGCGTTGTAGGCGCTCAACGTGTCGACGAAGGCCCCTTCGGGCAGGCCCAGCTTGCGCGCCAGCTCGGACAGCGTGTCGGCCATGGTGCCCGGGAACACCGGCGGCATGAAGCGCCCGATCGCCTTGCGGTCGATGATCGAATAGCCGATCTGGCCCGGCTGCTGCGCCACCAGCCGGCCCCAGATCGCATAGCGCTTGGGCCAGAAGTCCTCGCCCTCGTCATAGAAGCGCTGGGCGTCGCGGTTGACCACCACGCCCAGCGAGACGCAGTCGATGCGGGTGCAGATGCCGCCGTCATACAGCGGCGCCCGGGCGTCGATCGCCACCATGTGGGCCTGCGTCGGATCGCCGATCGAATCGGCGCCGGCATCGATCAGGGCCTTGAGCAACACGCCCTGGTTGAAGCGGGTGCCGCGGATCAGGAAGTTCTCGGCCGGGCGCTCGCCGCGCTCGTTCTCGCCCCAGGCCTCGCTGAGCCACTCGCGGTTCGATTCGAAGCCACCGGCCGCCAGCACGCAACTGCGGGCCTCGATGCGCTCGCCGCCCGCCGTGCGCGCGGCCACGAAGCGATCGCCGTCGAGTTCGACCGCGATGATCGGCGTGTCGTAGCGGACCTCGACCCCCAGCCTTTCGGCGCTGCGGAAATATGCGTTCACGAGTGCCTTGCCGCCGCCCATGAAGAAGGCGTTGGTGCGCGCCACATGCAGCGCGCCCGACAGCGGCGGCTGGAAGCGCACGCCGTGGCTGCGCATCCAGTCGCGGCAGGTCGAGGAGGCACGGATCGCGATCCGTGCGAGACGCTCGTCGGTCGTGCCGCCGGTCACCTTCAGCAGGTCCTGCCAGTACTCCTCTTCGGGATAGGCCTCGACCAGCACGTCCTGCGGCCCATCGTGCATGCAGCGCAGGTTGCGCGTGTGCTGCGAATTGCCGCCGCGCCATTCGCGCGACGAGGCCTCGACCAGCAGCACGCTGGCGCCGGCCTCACGCGCGATCAGCGCGGCGCAGAGCGCGGCATTGCCGCCGCCGACGACCAACACATCGATCATTTCCGTTGTCTCCTCGTGGTGGAGCACAACTGTAGGCAGCGAGGCTGCGGGGCGACAGTCCGCCCAAGGCAAGGGGTCTTCAGTTTTCGTGAAGGGTGGCGCCGGCCCAGCGGCCTTCGCGCACCAGCCGGCGCGCAACATCGGCCAGCACCACGCGGGCCGCCAGCGCCGCCGGCGACAGCTCGTCGTCCGACAGGCTGGCCAGCAGGTTGCGGCGGCCGACCTGAGCATCGGCGATGCGCACCTGCAGCAGGCCGGCGTCGCTCAGGCGAGCGGTCGCGGCGCCCGGCTGGATAGTGGCGCCCTGCCCGGCCCGCACCGCATCCATCAGAAGCGCCAGGCCGTCGATCTCGGCCACCACGCGCGGCTCGACGCGGGCCCTCGCGAAGGCCGCGGCCAGCGTGGCGCGCAATCCGTGCGAGGCGCTGGGCAGGATCAGCGGCAGCTCGCCCAGGCGCGCGATGCGCACCTGTGGCCCCTTGGGCAGGCCCGGGAGGTCGGCACGRCCGATCACGAAAAGCTTCTCATCGAGCAAGGGCAGCACGCTCCAGCGCCGCGCGGCGTCGGCCTGGAACAGCACCGCGAGGTCGAGCTGGCGGCCGTTGAGCATGGTCGCCAGGTGGCCCGACAAGGCCTCCACCAGGTGCAGCCTGACATCGGGATAGCGCTTGGCCATGGCCTGGATCAAGGGCACACCGAGCACCGACGAGGTGGTCGGCGGCAGGCCGATGCTGACGTGGCCCGCGAGCCGTGCCTGCTGCGCGGCCCGCACCGCCTCGTCGGCATGGCGCAGCGTCAGCTGGGCCTGCTGCAGGAAGGCCAGGCCGGCGTCGGTCGGCGTGACGCCGGCCGAGCTGCGCTGCAGCAGGCGCGTCGACAGCTCGCTCTCGAGCCGGCTGATCTGCTGGCTCAGCGCCGAGGTGGCCAGGTCGAGTTCGAGCGCGGCGCGCCCCATGCTGCGCAGTTCGCAGGTCTTGACGAAGTAGCGCAGCTGCCTCAGCTCCATCGCGGCTTCAACGGGCGGCGATCGGCTCGAGGGCGGTCCTGGCGATGCTCACTGCATGAACCAGCCGTGGCTGACGACAAGGGACTGCCCGGTCAGCGCATTGGTCGGGAAGGCGGCGAACATCAGCGCCACGCGGGCGACATCGTCGGTGGTGGTGAATTCGCCGTCCACGGTCTCCTTGAGCATCACGTTCTTGATCACCTGCTCCTCAGTGATGCCGAGCGTCTTCGCCTGCTCGGGGATCTGCTTCTCGACCAGCGGCGTGCGCACGAAGCCGGGGCAGATCACGTTGGCCCGCACGTTGTGCTTGGCGCCTTCCTTGGCGACCGTCTTGGCCAGGCCGATCAGGCCGTGCTTGGCGGTCACGTAGGGCGCCTTCAGCAGCGAGGCCTCCTTGGAGTGCACCGAGCCCATGTAGATCACGCTGCCGCCGCGGCCCTGCGCGTACATGTGCCTGAGGCAGGCTTTGGTGGTCAGGAAGGCGCCGTCGAGGTGGATCGCCAGCATCTTCTTCCAGTCGGCGAAGCTGAACTCCTCGACCGGATGCACGATCTGGATGCCGGCGTTGCTGATCAGGATGTCGATGCCGCCGAAGGCCTTGGCCGCCTCCTCGACCGCCGCATCGACCTGCTCCTCGCTGGTGACGTCGACGCCGACGCCGATGGCCTGGGCACCACTCGCCGTGAGTTCGGCGGCGGTGGCGTCGGCCGCCTGCTTGTTGAGGTCGGCGATCACGACCTTCGCGCCCTCCTGCGCGAAAACGATGGCGATCTCCTTGCCGATACCGCTGGCCGAGCCGGTGATGAAAGCGACCTTGTCCTTGAGCTGCATGGGTTTTCCTTGCTGTGACGGGGATGGGGAAATGCGTGCAATCTGCGTGCCTGTGCGGGCTACCGGCCGGCCGGAATCTGCGGCAGCTTCATCGGATGGCGGACCCGGCGGGCGTTGGGCTCGGTCAGGTCGAAGGTGGTGACGCCGTTCGTCTGCGAGGCGGCCAGGAGCCATTCGGGATGGTCCAGCGTGTTGCAGATGTCGCGCATCCCGGCATCCCAGTGCTCGTCGACTGAGGTGCGCGAGAACTCGTAGTCCTTCGAATCGAGCTCGTAAGGCTTGTCGCGATAGATCAGGTGCACGATCTCGATCGGCTCGTGGCTCAGCTGGGCGCAGACAGCCTGCACGCTCGGATCTTTTCGGAGGGGCGCCGGCAGCTTGCCGATCAGGTCGGCGATGGCCTGCTGAAGGTTCATGTTGGCGGCCAACGCATCGGTGTTCATCCGGGTGCGGCTCGAATAGGTGATGTCCTTCTGCCGCTCCAGGGTCTCGGCCAGCGTGCGCGGCATCGCGCCGCGGGCGCTGAACAGGTCGACCTGCAACACCATCAGCGGCTCGCTGCGCGGATGCATGTCGAGCACGTACTGCAGGGGCGTGTTCGACACGATGCCACCGTCCCAATAGTCCTCGCCGTCGATGTGCACCGGTGCGAATCCCGGCGGCAGCGCGCCGCTGGCCATGACGTGTTCGGGACCGATGCGCTGCACCGTGTTGTCGAAGTAGAGCGAGTTGCCGGTGCGCACGTTGACCGCACCGACGCTGAAGCGGGTTTCGCAGTGGTTGATGCGGTCGAAGTCGACCAGGCGCTCGAGCGTGGACTTGAGCGGCGAGGTGTCGTAGTAGCTCAGGAGCGGCGCCGCGCCGCCGAGCAGCATCGCCGGCGTGCGGCGCGGCTCGAAGAAGCCCGGCACGCCGAACAGCGCCACCGCACTGGCGCTCCACTGGTTCAGGGCCGCCCGGTCGCCGCCCCACCAGGCCGGCAGGCGCTGGGTCGGCCCCGACGAGACCTGGTCCCAGAATTCACGCAGCCGCTGGACCCGACGCTCCGGCGGATTGCCGGCGATCAAGGCGGCATTGATGGCGCCGATCGAGACGCCGGCGACCCAGTCGAGCGTCTTGTGCCTCTCGAAAACCCCGGCGTACACGCCGGCCTGGTAGGCCCCCAGTGCGCCGCCTCCCTGCAGCACCAGGGCTTTCCTGGCAGTGGTGATGTCGACCCGCGGGATGGCGGGGCGAGCGGTGGCTGAGCGTGGCTTTCGGGTGGCGGGCATGGCGTCATTTGACACCATGCGCCACCGGCCTCGCCAGCGCGCCGGACGGCAGGCGCCAGCTTACATCTTCGGCAGCATCTGGCCGCGGATCTCGCCGCCCGGATTGGCCGCCGTGTGGACGTTGGCATACCACTTGCCGGCCATCAGGTCAGCCGCCTGGGCCGCCGTCAGCGTGGCCTGGCCCTCGATCGGGCTGGCCGGCGATGCGAAGGGCAGCACGACGCCGGCGTTCGCGCCGGCCGAGGCCGGCCCGTGGAAG
>NZ_JBFUIU010000419.1:0-7970 GCF_056401695.1 Variovorax sp. P4_D9 | reverse complement strand
CGAAGGCGCCGAGCGCGTAGTGCTCGCCGCGCTTGGGCACATGGCCCATCTCGTGCGCAATCAGGCCGCCGATGGTGTCGAACTCCTCGCTGAGCGCCTCGGCGAAGGTGATGCCGAAGGCTTCGGCGACGCGCTCGATCGGCGTGTCGCCCGCCACGCGGTAGGTGTGGTCGGCGAGGCCGAAGATGTCGCCCTCGTCCTCGGGGATGTCGAACTCGTCCTCGATCTCGCCGACGATCTGTTCGAGCACGTCCTCGATGGTGATCAGGCCGGCCACGCGGCCGAACTCGTCGATCACCACCGCCAGGTGATTGCGGTTGCCGCGGAACTCGCGCAGCAGGTCGTTCAGGCCCTTGCTCTCGGGCACGAAGGTCGGCGGCCGCAGCAGCGCGCGGATGTTCAGGCCCGGCGCCCGCTGCAGCTTGAGCAGGTCCTTCGCGAGCAGGATGCCGATGATGTTTTCCTTCTCGCCCTCATAGACCGGAAAGCGCGAGTGGGCGGTATCGATCACCAGGTGCAGCAGCGCGTCGTAGGGCGCGTCGATGTTGACCAGGTCCATCCGCGGCGCCGCCACCATCACCTCGCCCGCGGTCATGTCGGCCATGCGCAGCACGCCTTCGAGCATCACGCGCGACTCGGCGCCGATGACGTCGTTGTCCTCGGCGTCAGCCAGGGTCTCGATCAGTTCGTCGCGGGAATCAGGCCCGGGGTGAATGAATTCGGCGAGCTTCTGGAGAAAGCTGCGCTTGTCTTCGCGTTCGACGGGCGCGCGATCAGGGTGAGGGTCGGCCACTGCGGGAGGGCGAAGTTGCGGAACCCAGAGGATACCGGAAAGCGATTATTCGCCGTCCGGCGCGCGCCTCAGGGAGAGGAGCGGTCGCGCGCGGCGCGCACGCCGCGGCGGATTTCCTGCACTTCGGCCAGGAAGGACCAGAACTGCTTGGCCCGGGTCTTGAGCTGGTAGTCGACCTGCGCGAAGTGCTGCAGCGCGATCTCGCTCATGCGGCTGTCGAAGGTGGCGGCGGGCAGTTCGAGGTGGGCCTCGGACTCGGAGCCGCTGCGCACCACGGTCGCGCCGGCGTTGCGCGCGATCTTCAGCATCGCGGCGTTCTCGCTCAGGGCATGGATGAACAGCATGCCCACGCCTTCGTTGCGGGCGACCACCACCGCACGCTCGAACAAGCGCGCACCGTAGCCGCGTCCGCGGGCATGCACTGCGACCGAGACGCCGAACTCGGCGCAATCCTGCTGCTGGTCGGCCGGCGCGAAGGCCAGGTGGGCCATCGCAATCAACTCGAGCCGGCGGTTGTAGATGCCGAACATCTCGTCGCGCTCGAAATCGAGCCCGTCGACGTAGCGCTGGACTTGTTCATCGGAGGCGGCGTAGCCGAAACGAAGGTAGCGGTCGTGCTGCGGCAGGGCCAGCAGGTGTTGGGCGATGCGGTCACGCTCGCGCGGGCCGATCGAACGGATCGGCACCATGACGGGGTGCGGCGCGGCGGGGTGCGGCGCGGCGGCGCGCGGCTGCGCCTCAACCATCGGCGCCTTCAGGAACGAGCCGACGCCGAGTGAGGCTGTGAGGAGGGCCTTGGCGGTAAGCATGCATCGAATATAAGGGTTTTCCCTAAACCTTCAAGCAGGTGGGGCTTGTCCGGCCGCGCATCTGTGAACAACTGCCGCTCCAGGCATATCGGCAGCCGATGCATGTTGTTACAGGGGCACGGCCGTCGTCGCCTTGACGCGGTCGAGCACGAAACTGGTCTTGCAGTCCTGGACGCTGGGGTGCTTGAGCAGGGTGTTCATGATGAAGCGGCTGTAGTGGGCCATGTCGGCCACCACCACGCGCAGCAGGTAGTCCATCTCGCCGGTCAGCGCCGCGCATTCGACGACCTCGGGCCAAGTCTGCACGCTGGCCCGAAACAAGTCCATCGGATTTCGCTTGTGGCTTTCGGTCAGCTTCTCGAGCCGCACGTTGAGGTAGGCGGTGAGCCCCAGCCCGACCGCCTCGGGCTTGACCAGGGCGACATAGCGGTCGATGACCCGGCTTTCCTCCAGCCGCTTGACCCGCCGCAGCACCGCGCTCGGGGACAGGCTCACCTGCTCGGCGATCTGGTCGTAGGTGGCACGGCCATCGGACTGAAGCGTGCGCAAAATTTGCCGGTCAATCTTGTCAAGTGCATCCATTCCGCAGATTTTGCAGTTTTCCTGTGTTGAATGGCACCACCGAGCCCAAAAACGCCGAAATCATGAGCTTCGGCGCTTTTACAGTTCCATACGGACGCCGTACCGCCACGGTCGCACACTGAATCCCCACGGAGATCCAACCATGAGCACCACCGACACCGCCGCCTTCACGCCCTGGGAGAACCCGATGGGGACCGATGGCTTCGAATTCATCGAGTACGCCGCCCCCGATCCGGCCGCCATGGGCCGCGTCTTCGAGCAGATGGGCTTCAAGCCGATTGCCAAGCACCGCCACAAGAACGTGCTGCTGTACCGCCAGGGCACGATCAACTTCGTCATCAATTCGGAGCCGGATTCCTTCGCCCAGCGCTTCGCGCGCCAGCACGGTCCGAGCATCTGCGCAATCGCCTTCCGCGTCCAGGACGCCAAGGCCGCCTACGAGCGCGCGATCGGCCTCGGTGCCTGGGGCTTCGCGCCCGGCGCCGGCCCGGGCGAGCTCAACATCCCGGCCATCAAGGGCATCGGCGACAGCCTGATCTACTTCGTCGACCGCTGGCGCGGCAAGAACGGCGCCCAGCCCGGCGACATCGGCAACATCGGCTTCTACGACGTCGACTTCGAGGCGCTGCCGGGCCTCTCGGCGGCCGAGGCGCTGGCGCCCGAAGGCCACGGCCTCACCTACATCGACCACCTGACGCACAACGTGCACCGCGGTCGGCTCAAGGAGTGGGCCGACTTCTACGAGCGCCTGTTCAACTTCCGCGAGATCCGCTACTTCGACATCGAGGGCCAGGTCACGGGCGTCAAGAGCAAGGCCATGACCAGCCCCTGCGGCAAGATCCGCATCCCGATCAACGAGGAAGGCAACGAGAAGGCCGGCCAGATCCAGGAGTACCTCGACAACTACCACGGCGAGGGCATCCAGCACATCGCGATGGGTTCGCGCGACCTCTTCCATACGGTCGATGCACTGCGGGCTTCGGGCGTGAAGCTGCTCGACACCGTCGACACCTACTACGAACTGGTCGACAAGCGCATCCCGGGGCACGGCGAGAACGTGGCCGAGCTCAAGAAGCGCAAGATCCTCGTCGACGGCAAGAAGGGCGCGTTGCTGCTGCAGATCTTCAGCGAGAACCAGCTGGGCCCAATCTTCTTCGAGTTCATCCAGCGCAAGGGCGACGACGGCTTCGGCGAAGGCAACTTCAAGGCGCTGTTCGAGAGCATCGAGCTCGACCAGATCCGGCGCGGGGTGCTGGCCGCCGCACAATAGGCGCCCCATCCCACTCTGGAGCCTCCATGCGCCTGACGTCCCCGCTTCGTTCCCTTCTCTGGATCGCCGTCGCGGCGCTGACGCTCGGAGGCTGCGCGATGGCACCGCCCCAGGGGGCCGCGCCTTCGCGTCTGGATGCCGTGCAAAAGGCCGCCGTAYTGCGCATTTGCACGCCGGGCGACTACAAGCCATTCAGCTTCCAGAAGCCCGATGCGAGCTATGAAGGCATCGACGTCGACCTCATGGGCGGGTTTGCCGCCAGCCTCAACGCGAAGCCGGAGTGGGTCAAGACCACCTGGGCCAATCTGCTGCCCGACCTCCGGGCCGGCAAGTGCGACATGGCCGTCGGCGGCATTTCGGTATCGACCGACCGGCAGAAGCTGGCCTTCTTCAGCAGCGCCTACATGGTCAACGGCAAGACGCCGATCGCGCGCTGCGCCGACGTCGCCAGATACCAGACGGTGGCGCAGATCGACAAGCCCGAGGTGCGCGTGATCTTCAATCCGGGCGGCAGCAACGAGCGTTTCGCCCGGGCCAACTTCAAGCAGGCCAAGCTCACGATGCATGGCGAGAACGTCACCATCTTCGACGAGATCCTGGCCAACCGCGCCGACGTCTTCGTGACCGAATCGGCCGAGGCGATCACCCAGCAGAAACTCAAGCCGGGCCTGTGCGCGATCAATCCCGACAAGCCGCTGCAGTACGGCGAGATGGCTTGGCTGCTGCCGCGCGACGACGTCGCTTTCAAGGCCTATGTCGACCAGTGGCTGCACCTGTCGCAGGCCGGCGGCGACTTCCAGCGCGCGATGGACCGCTGGCTCAAGTAGGCCGGTCGCGCCGGCCGGGGGTCAGTCGTCGAGGAGCGCCAGCGCCTCGCGCCGGATCCCGGCATCGAAGGCCATCTGGACGTGGCCACGCCCGGCGGCGAGCCGGTTGTCCGCACCCGGCAGCGAGGCGACCGAGGTCGGAAACACGATGTTGTCGCTGTTCGAATACCAGCAGGTGAAGGGCACCTGCTGCACGCTGGCGCGCTCGCCGTCGATGCGCTGCAGCCACTCGCCGCCCATGCGCATCTGGCGGCCATTGGCGGTGCGGCCGAAGCGTGCAAGCCAGGTGCCGCGGTGCGGCGTGCCGAGGGTCACGATGCGGTGCACGCGCGTGCCATTGCCGTCGCGCAACCAGGCGCGGGCCGCGAGGCCGCCCATGCTGTGGCAAATCAGCAGCGGCGCTTTTCCCGTGGCCGCGGTCACGCGTGCGACCGCGACCTCGATGGTCTGCACATAGCGGTCGATCGAGCCGAACACGGGCTCGAGGTCGACCGCCACGAAGGCACGGTCGGCGGCGCGCAGCTCGCGCAGCCACGGATTCCAGAATGCACGATTGCAGACGAAGCCGTGGATCAGCACCGCGCCCCGGCGCTGGCCGCGYGGCAGGTGGTCGGGCACGGCGCGCCAGCGAAAAGGCTGCTGCCAGCAGAAGACGCGCGGCGCCGCGGCGCTTTCCGCCAGCCACGCCTTGACGCATTGAAAGGCGCTGGCGCGCGGCACCGGGTCGCTCGCGCCGACGCAATAGCAGAGCGCGAACTCGAGCGCGAGAAAGGCCGCATGGGAACAGGTCAGCACCAGCATTCCGGCGAGCGCGATGGCCGGCGACCGGCTCCACCAGAAGCTCGTCCACGCCACCGCAAGGAGCAGCCAACCGATCACCAACCATCGCTGAGCACGTGCAACCATGGGCCAACTATCTCACGCGAATCAGACGCGGCCGGCAGTACCCTAGGACAAGCCCGCTGGCGGCCGGGCGCAGGTCGCTCCGACAATCCGCGCCATAGGAGATTGCATGCAGACATCCGTGCTTCAGAGCTATCCGGCCGGCGTGCCACACGAGGTCCACCCGGAGCAATACCGGTCGCTCGGACAACTTTTCGACGAATCGTTCAAGCGCTATGCCGAGCGGCCCTTCTCGGTCTGCATGGAACAATGGATGTCCTACGGCGAGCTCGACACGCTGTCGAATGCGATGGGTGCCTGGCTCCAGTCGCTCGGGCTCGAACCCGGTGCGCGAGTCGCTGTGATGCTGCCCAACATTCCGCAATTCGCGGTCACCATCTGCGGCGTGCTGCGGTCCGGCTACACCTGCGTCAACGTTAATCCGCTGTATACGGCGCGCGAGCTCGAGCACCAGCTCAAGGATTCGGGCGCCACGGCCATCGTCATCCTCGAGAACTTCGCCACCACGCTGGAGCAGGTGATCGATCGCACGGCCATCAAGCACGTGTGCGTCACATCGATGGGCGACCTGCTGGGCGGCATGTACGGCGCCTGGATCACTTTCGCCGTGCGGCACCTCGCCAAGATGGTGCCGCCCTACAAGATCGCCCTGACCGAAGGACGCACCGTGACGCCCTTCTCCCAGGCGATCGCGGCCGGTCGCGGCCGGTCGCTGGCGGCCGACCCGAGCACGCTCGACTCGATCGCCTTCCTGCAATACACGGGCGGCACCACCGGACTGTCGAAAGGCGCGGTGCTCACGCATCGCAACATCGTCGCCGCAACGTTGCAGGCCGAGGCCTGGTTCTCGCCAGCGCTGGCCCGCGCGGGCGACCTATCCAAGGTCAACAGCATCGCGGCGCTGCCGCTGTATCACATCTTCGCGCTGACGCTGTGCCTGCTCGCGATCCGCCAGGGCTCGCACCTCACGCTAATTCCGAATCCACGCGACATCGGCAAGTTCATCGTAGTGCTCAAGAAGCGGCCTTTCCACATGTTCCCCGCGGTCAACACGCTCTTCAATGCGCTGCTGGTCCACCCGGAGTTCAAGACTGTCGACTTCTCCCAGCTGTTCGTCTCGCAGGCCGGCGGCATGGCGGCCTCCGAGGGCACCGCGCGACAGTGGTTCGAGCTCACGGGCTGCCCGATGATCGAGGGCTGGGGCATGAGCGAGACCTGCGCCATCGGCACAAACAACCCGGTCACCAGCACCGGCTACAGCGGCAACATCGGCCTGCCGCTGCCGGGCATCGAGATCGCGATCAAGGACGACGAGGGGCGTTCGCTGCCGGCCGGCGAGGCCGGCGAGCTTTGCATCAAGGGGCCCAACGTGATGGTCGGTTACTACAAGCAGCCGGCCGAGACCGCTGCGGCCTTCACGGCCGATGGCTTCATGCGCACCGGCGATATGGCGGTGATGCAGGACGACGGCTACACCCGGATCGTCGACCGCAAGAAGGACATGATCATCGTCAGCGGATTCAACGTCTACCCGAACGAACTCGAGAACGTGATCTCGCTGTGTCCCGGAGTCGTCGAATGCGCGGCCGTCGGCGTGCCCGACCCGAAGCAGGGCGAGGCGATCAAGGTCTTCGTCGTCCGCAAGGATCCGGCGCTGACCGAAGAGGCCGTGATGCGCTACTGCCATGACCAGCTGACCGGATACAAGCGGCCGAAGCAGGTCGAATTTCGCGATGCGCTGCCGAAGACCAACGTCGGCAAGATCCTGCGCCGCGAACTGCGGGCAGGCGCGCAGTCTTGACGGCGGACGGCGGCCTGCCCGCGCAACTCCAGGTCTTCGAACGCGGCTGGCTCTCTGCCAACAACGTGCTCTTCAGGGGGCGCGAGCAGACGGCCGTGGTCGATACCGGCTACCTGACCCACGCCCCGCAGACCGTGGCGCTGATCGAAGGCGCGCTGGCCGGACGGCCGCTCGATCTGCTGCTTAACACCCATCTGCACAGCGACCACTGCGGCGGCAACCAGGCGCTGCAGCAGCGCTTTCCGGCGCTGCGCAGCCTGATCCCGCCCGGAGAGGCCGAAGCGGTCCGCGCCTGGGATGAAGATGCCTTGAGCTTCCGGGCGACCGGCCAGCGCTGCGCGCGTTTTCATTTCGAGGGCCTGCTGGAGCCGGGGCAAGAAATCCGGCTCGGCGACCTGCCTTGGGAGATCCATGCCGCGAAGGGCCACGATCCGCATTCAGTCATCCTGTTCGAGCCTGGCTCCAGATCTCTGATCTCCGCCGATGCACTCTGGCAGAACGGGTTCGGCGTGGTCTTCCCTGAACTGCAGGGCGAGGCTTCGTTCGAAGAGGTGGGCGCGACCCTCGATCTGATCGAGTCCTTGGGCCCGCTGCACGTGATTCCCGGGCACGGAAGCGTCTTCCATGACGCCCCTGCGGCCCTGCAGAAGGCCCGCAGCAGGCTCGACAGCTTCCAGCGCGATCCGGTCAAGCATGCACGCCACGCGGTGAAGGTGATGCTGAAGTTCAAGCTGCTAGAACTGAAGACGATTCGCCGAGGCGAATGGAGCGCATGGCTCGCGCAAACGCCTTATTTCGCGACCATCCACACGCGCTTTTTCGGCCACTTCTCGCTGGAAGAACTCGCCTCTGAAATCCTGGACGAACTGGTCAGGGCCGGCGCCGCGACTTGCGACGCATCGCATATCCACAATCGCTGATTGGCGCGGCACAAAGCAAAACGCCCAGCCTTTTGAGGGGCTGGGCGGATTGGGCTGTAAGAGCC
>NZ_JBFUIU010000418.1:0-7985 GCF_056401695.1 Variovorax sp. P4_D9 | reverse complement strand
CTGACCGGCGGCGCCGGCAACGACACCTTCGTCTTCGACTCTGCGCCGAACGCGGTCGACTACATCACCGATTTCAACGCCTCGGGGTCGCCGGCGAGTGGCGACCTGATCGAACTGTCTCTTGGCACGTTCACGGCGCTCTCGACCGCGAGTGGCAGCACGTTGTCGGCGGCCGAGTTCGCATCCTTGAACGGTGGTGGCGCGGGAGACACGGTGGGTGCGGGCGTGCACGTGATCTACGACAGCGCGACGGGCAACCTCTACTACGACGCGGACGGCCTCGGCGCCGCCAACCGCACGCTCGTGGCATCGCTGACGCTGAGCAATCCGGCCGACACATTCGACAGCAACGACATCAAGGTCGGCCTGTGACTTCCAGTGCGCTGTCCGCCAACGCAGCTGGCGGCCCACACGGGAAGTCGCCGAGTTCATGAAGCCTCTGCTCCAACTGCTCAAGCGGCCGCTCCTTGTGGTCGCGGGCTTCTCCTTCTTCGTGAACCTGCTGCTGCTCGCGCCCGCGCTCTTTATGCTGCAGGTGTTCGACCGCGTGCTGACGAGCCAAAGCAAGGAGACGCTGTTGATGCTGTTGCTCGGCGTGGCCGTGGCCCTCGGCCTGATGCTGATGCTGGACTACCTGCGCAGCCGGCTGCAGGGCGTCGCGGGCCATCTGATCGCCGAGCATCTGTCTCCGACCGTGGCCAAGGTTATGCTGGCCCACACGGCGAGCCGCGCCGAGCGCACGCCGTCCGAAGGGCTGCGCGACGTCGCGGCGCTGCGCAACCTGTTCTCCGCCCAGGGGCTGCTGGCGCTGTTCGACACGCCTTGGGCGTTCATCTACGTCGCCGTCATCTGGCTGGCGCATCCGCTGCTGGGCATGGCGGCCGCGGCTGCGTCCTTGTTGATGATCCTCCTTGCCGTGGCGAACGACCGGGTCACCCGCCGCGACATCGAAGCGCTGCAAAAGGAAGCCGCCAAGGCCACGCACTACCTCGAGTCCTCGATGCAGAACGCGGAGCTGGCGCAGTCGCTCGGAATGGGCGACGCGCTGATTGGGCGCTGGCGCCATCTGAGCGCCGGCGTTGCCGCGCTGCAAGGTCCGACCGCGCGCAAGTCGGTGGCGATGGCGGCGCTCACGCGTACTACACGCCAGTCAGTACAGGTCCTGCTGCAGGCACTCGGCGCGTACCTCGTCATCACCGGCGAAGGTACGTCGGGCATCCTTGTGGCCTGCACCATCCTGCTGGGCCGGGCGCTGGCGCCGGTGGAGCAGGTGGTAGGGAGCTGGCGCGTGCTGGCCGAGGGGCGTCTCGCCTTCGCGCGCCTGTCGGATCTGCTGGGCGCCGCCGAGCGCCAGCCACAACGCATGGCGCTGCCGGCCCCGACCGGCCGGCTGTACGCACAGGGCCTGGTGTTCCGGGCTCCACGGAGCGAACGGATGATCCTTGCCGGCGTATCGCTGAGCCTGGAGCCTGGCGAGTCGCTGGCCATCACCGGCGCGAGCGGCGCCGGCAAGTCGACCCTGGTGCGCCTGCTGACCGGCCTGTGGAAGCCCCACGCCGGCGTGGTGCGACTGGACCACGTCGACCTGGCGCAATGGCCGCGCGAAGAGCTCGGGCCTTGGCTCGGCTATGTGCCGCAGGACGTCGAACTGTTCGCGGGCACCGTCGCCGACAACATCGCGCGGCTGGGCAATGTCGACTCGCTGCAAGTCGTGCAAGCAGCGCAGCGAGCCGGTGTCCACGAGCTGATCCTGACGCTGCCCGAGGGATACGACACGGTGATCGACACCATGGGCGTGATGCTGTCGCCGGGCCAGCGMCAGCGCATCGCGCTGGCACGGGCGCTGTACGGAAACCCGAAGCTGCTGGTGCTGGACGAGCCGAACTCCAACCTGGACGGGTCCGGCGAACTGGCGCTCGCAGAGGCGTTGAGGGCGCTGCGCGGGCAAGTCACGGTGATCGTCGTCACGCACCGCAGCACGCTGGTGCAGCACATGGACAAGCTTCTGGTGCTGGAGGGCGGTCGCGTACAGCAATACGGGCCGGTGGAAGAGGTCATGCAGACGATCAAGCGGTCGAGCCAGAGCACGGGCGGCGCCCAGGTGGTGATGATGCCGCCGCGCCCGGCGGAGAAAGTGTCATGAACAACACGGCCCATGCCGTCGCGGCCAATGATCCCCTGGCGCTGCACTTGCGCGACGCGCGCCGTCTTGCAAACTGGGGCATGGCCGTCCTTGTCTGCGGCGTGCTTCCAATCGGGGCCTGGATGAGCTTCGCGCCGTTGTCGTCCGCCGTGGTGGCACAGGCTCATGTGAAGGTGGACCTGAACCGGCGTCCGGTGCAGCATGCCGAAGGCGGCATCGTGCGCGAAGTGCTGGTGCGCGACGGCCAGCGCGTGCGGCAGGGAGAACCCTTGCTCGTACTGGGCGACGTGTCGGTGGACGCTGATAGGAACCGGCTGGATCACCGTGTCAAGACCGAGCGCGCCAGCCTGGCGCGGCTCGACGCGGAGCAGACCCTGGCGCGCGCGATCACTTTCCCGCCGGACGTGGTCGAGACTGCGGCGGTCGACCCACGGCTGGCCGAGCAGATGGACAAGGAACGCGCGCTGTTCGAGGCGCGGCGCGATGCGTTGGTGGGACAAGTGCAATTGCTTCGTTCGCAGCGCGAAAAGGTGGCGGAGGAGATCGTCGCGCTGCGCGCCCAGATCGTGCAGGCGAGCGAATCGATGAAATTCCAGAAAGGCGATCTTGAGACCAACAAGAAGCTGCTCAAGGACGGCTTCATCTCAGCCACCCGCATCGCCCAGCTGGAAGGCGCTGTCGCCGACTACGGGGTGAAGATCGAGGAACGACGCGCGGAGCTGGCGCGCGCCCAGCAGCGCGCGGTCGATGCCGATCTGCGCATCCGCTCGTTGGAGAGCGACTATCGCCAGCAGGCGAGCGACCAGCGGAAGGTCACGGCGGCGCGGCTTTCCGAGATCGAGCAGGAGCGGCGCAAGTCGCTCGACGCCTCGGCGCGCCAGGTGATCACGGCGCCGGCCAGCGGTGAAATCATCGACCTCAAGTATTCGACACCCGGCGCGGTGATCCCGCCGCGCGAGACGATCGCGGACATCGTTCCCGAGGATGCCCGCCTGCTCATCGAGGCACGCGTGCGGACGGAGGACATCAACCGTGTCCGACGCGACCAGCCGGCTGACGTCCGATTCACGGCCTTCCAGTACCGCACGACGCATCTGGTGCACGGCAAGGTCGTCTATGTCTCCGGCGACCGCCTTGTGGAGCGGGCCAGCAACATCCCCTACTACTCGGTGCTCGTCGAGGCCGATCCGGCTTCCCTGTCGGAAGCCGGAGACCTCAAGCTGTTGGCGGGCATGCCCGCGGAGGTCTACGTCACGGGAGAGACGCGGACCGCGCTTCAGTATTTCCTGGAGCCGATCCTTCAGGTCCTGCGCCGCTCCATGCGGGAGCGTTGATCCGCCGACTGTTACGGCCCATTGGCCTGCTGTCGCGGGTGGTGCCGGCCGAGAGGCTCAGCGCCATGCAGCAGTACGCTCCTGCCATGGCGAGAAACTGCGAAAAGCCCGCAATGAGCGGGCTTCTTGCATTGCGATCATGGCGCGCTCCTTCGGCGAGTTCTCGCGTGCATCGTGAGCGTTTTGTCATGCCTGACGCAGCTCGAAGCCGGGAGTTCAGTCCTCCTCAAATAAGGGCATGACGCTCATGAATACGATTACTTGCATGCCTACATTTGGACCCTAAGCAGGATCCAGCACTCGAATCAACGAGGCCCGGCCTGTCGGTGAAAGAGAGAAATTTTTTGGAGATGAATATGCGATTTGTCGTCTTTCTTGTCAGCCCCCTTGCCACGGTGGCATTGGTCGTTGCGTTTGGCTGGCCGGTGCTGCTTGCAGGCTTTGCTCTTGCATTGAGTACGCTTCTTTTCTCCACTGCCCACACCGAAGCCGGGGAGTCGTCGCATTACAAAGAAGGCTGGGGCCAACTCAAGCGTTCCTCGGGCCGAACCGCCGAAGCGGTGTCGAAGGCGGTATTGATGACCCGCGACTGACTCCGGGACGATTGCCTCCAAAAATCCGAGCCGCCCACTTCAGCGGCTTTTTTCGTTCCCGTTCGCAGAGTCAAGTCGTCGTGCCTCACCCTGTAGTCGCCAGGTCTTCAACACTGGTACCTGGTACGAGCGCTGCCGACGCAATGGTGACCCTATGCGCGGTCACACGACCACCCTTCAACGCGGCGTTGAGTTCTGGACGCCCCTCGCACAGCATCTGAGCGTTTCTGATGGCTCCAGCGCGACCCTGGTAACGATCCCAGGCAGCGGTGAACGTGGCGACCTCGATACCGCGGCCCKCGGCTGTCGCTGATGTGCGCCACCAGGCCCGAGCGCTGCGCGTGCCTGGCCACGTCGGCGACGCCTAGGCGCGACCGCGGCAAGCCCAAGATGGCCAGCAACTCCAGCCGCGCGGCATCTCGTCGTTGTCCATGCCCCAGTCGATTGAGCGAATAAGTGTCCGTACTCATGAAACCGCCAACAAAGTCTCACACGGTCGATTCGACGCACTGAGTACGGCAGACTTGCGACATATTTGCTTACATTAGTAGTAAGCTGGGCGGCATAGAGGAAATGTGAACTTTGCACATTTGACTCACTGGGATGAGATTTCGGAAAGGAGGGTGCCTGATGCTTGTTCACAAGCCCGACGGAAAAAACGAAGTCGACACGAGTGTTGCCGCCGATGCGCAAATGGTGGCCAGCATGCGGCTGGTGCTCTCCATTTCTGCCCTGTCGGCGGTTCTTGTCGATCCCTCTGGGCTGAGAGGAATCGCAGGATTCACCTGGCTCCCATTCTTCGGGTACATCCTGTACGGCCTGGTGATCTACAGCTGTTCGCGCCTGGGCTCGCCGTTTTCTCACGGCAGGGCGGTTCACTGGCTGGATCTCTGCTGGTATGCCTTGATAGTCCTCTCGACTGACGGAATCCACAGCTTCTTTTTCCTGTTCTTTTTCTTCGCCATCCTCACCTCATCCTTTCGATGGGGCTTCGAAGAGGGCGCGCGCGTGACCCTCGCCTCGGTCGCATTGTTCGCGGCCTGCGGCGTGGGATCGACGACCGAAATGGATCTGCCGCGCCTGCTACTGCGAGCCACGTTTCTGCTGGCGTTGGGCTACATCAGCGTCCATTGGGGCGGGTCGAAGGTCGAATTGAAGCGGCGCCTGGCGCTTCTTCGCGATGTCAGCCGCCTGTCGAACCCACGGTTTGGAGTCGATCACACCATCACCAGCGTCCTGGAAAAGATTCAGATTTTCTTCAAGGGAAGCTGCTGCATCTTGGTCATGCGGGACAAGGAGTCCGGCTCCTGTTCCCTGCGCACGATCAGGGGGGCCGGCGCGAAGGATTCGGTCAATGCCGAATGGATCGGCGCGGAAGCGGCTGCGCCTCTCATGGCGCTTCCGCAGAACCGCATCGTCGCCTACAGCCACCCCCTCTGGCCGGCCATGTCTGCGCTTGCCGGGGCCGCAGCGTACGACAGCGCCGAGGGTAAATGGAGCAATCTCGATGGACCGACAAGCGACAGCCTCGCCGATCTTCTGGATGCTCGTTCGTTCATCTGCGCACCGGTTTCGCTGAGAAGAAGCGAGGGCCGACTCTATGTGTTCTCCGGCCAGAGGGCGCTCAGGAAGGCCGATGCGCTCTTCCTGAGCCATATCGGTGCCCAGGTCTTTCCAATGATCGAGAACATTGAGTTGCTGGACAGAATGGCTTCGGACGCGGCTTCGCAGGAACGGCAAAAGATTGCTCTCGATCTTCACGACACTGCCATTCAACCCTACATCGGATTGAAGATGGGCCTGAGCGCCCTGCGCAACAAGGCGGCAGCCGACAATCCGCTGATCGAAGATCTCGACAAGCTCGGTGAGATGGCCGCAAAGGTTATTAGCGATTTGCGCCGCTATGCCGGTATGGTCAGGGACGGCCTGGGCAAGACGGAGCAGACGTTGATCGTGTTCTTGCGGCAGCAGGCAGTGCAGATCAAAGACTTCTACGGGATCGAAATCGCGGTCTGCGTAGAAGGCGAACTCAATGTGAGCGACCGTCTGACCGCAGAGGTCTTGCAGATCGTGCGCGAGGGCTTGAACAACATCTGCAAGCACACGCTCGCGCGCCGCGGAGCCGTCAAGCTGGAATGCGCCGACGGCTTGATCAGCGTACGGATCGAGAACGATGCCGATGGAACCCAGCCGGTGGAATTTCAGCCAAGGTCGATCACGGAACGCGCCACCGCGCTGGGCGGAAACGCGCACGTCCGACTGGGAACAGGCGGCGCCACCGCCGTGCACATCGAAATACCTGTGTAGGAGAGGACTCATGCAACCAGCGGAAAGACCCATCGGCGTGATGCTTGTCGACGATCACCAGACGATGCTGTGGGGGTTGTCCAGACTGATCGATGGAGAAAGCCCGCGAATGCGGGTGGTCGGCACCGCGAGGAACTGCGAAGACGCTCTCGAACAGGCCGGCCAGATGATGCCCGACGTCATCCTGCTGGACCTCGATCTGAATGGGAAAAGCGCGCTGGACATCCTGCCCGGCCTGTTGTCCACCTCGATGTCGCGCGTGTTGATACTGACGGGCGAGCGCCAGCAGAAAACCCTGGACCTGGCGGTGCTCGGCGGCGCACGCGGCGTCTTGCGCAAGGACGCCTCCGCGGAACACGTGCTGCGGGCCATCGAGCGAGCGCACAAAGGCGAGCTGTGCATGGACAATGAAACGATGGCCCGCGTTTTCGCCGAGTTCGTCGACGCGAAGCGGCCGCACAAGATCGATCCCGAGGCGGCGAAGCAGGCGACGCTGACCGCGAAGGAGAAGAAGATCATTCACGCTGTGGTCGAAGGCAGCGGTGCGTCGAACAAGGCGCTGGCTGAGCGGCTCTTCATCACGGAGCACACGTTGCGGAATCACTTGACTTCGATTTATCAGAAGCTCGATGTGGCGAATCGACTTGAGCTGTATGTTTATGCGGTGAAGTACCAGTTGGGCAAGCCGCTGTCCTGAAGCGGATCATCTGGATTCATCATCTAGCCCGGATATTTCAGCGTACTCCGTAGAAACGAGGACGGCATCGCCCATGGGATGCTCGTTTGTCGAGGTGTCGAATCTTGATGGACGGGCGGGCGATGCGGAAACCAAACTGTACCGAGGCGATGGACGTTGGCGCGATCGATTTTGGCCGTCTCGGTCGACGGGTTGTGGAAGGCCGCTTCGATCGCGGCAGCATGACCAGCGACGGCGGCGTGATGCTGCTGTCGGCGGTGGATCGCAAACTCGGGCTGATCGAGGCGGCCAGCCGCTGCATCGCGGACCCGCGCAACCCGCTGCTGATCAAGCATGCGGTGCGCGACATGCTGCGCCAGCGCGTGTACGGACTGGCGCTCGGCTTGGGAGGACTTGAACGATCACGCCGCACTGCGCCAGGACGTGGCCATGCAGACGGCCGTGGGCGTGGACCGCGAGGTGGCCGGCCACACCCACACTGTGTCGCCTGGAGAACTGGGCCGATCGTGCCACCGCTGTGCGGCTGCACCGCTTGCTGGTCGAGCAGTTCATCGCGAGCTTCGAGACCGCACCCGAAGAATTGGTGCTGGACTTCGACGCCACGGACAACCCGCTRCACGGCCAGCAGGAGCAGCGCTTCTTCCACGGCTACTACGACAGCTACTGCTTCTTGCCGCTGTACGTGTTTTGCGGCCAGCAGCTGCTGTGCGCCTACCTGCGTCCCAGCCGCATCGATGCAGCGCAGCACACCGCGGCGATCCTCAAGCTGCTGGTCACGCGGCTGCGCCAGGCTTGGCCCGACGTGCGCATCGTGTTTCGTGGCGACTCGGGGTTCTGCCGCCAGCGCGTGATCAACTGCTGCGAGCGCTCGGGCGTGCACTACATCATCGGCCTGGCGCGCAACTCACGCC
>NZ_JBFUIU010000417.1:0-7988 GCF_056401695.1 Variovorax sp. P4_D9 | reverse complement strand
AGATACAGCCAAGCTCAAGACGAAGGCCGTCAAAGAAGGCAACGAATGGGTCATTACCGGTCAAAAGCTCTGGACCTCCCGCTTTGACTACACCGATGCGTTCATGGTGTTCGCACGCACCAGCGCTCCGAAGGATCCGGCCAAGCCACACCAGGGCATCTCGGCGTTCCTCGTCGACAAGCGTCTGGTCGATCCGAAGCAGTACACCAGCCGCAAGATTGACGTGATGTTCAACCATCACACCTTCGAGGTCTTCTACGACGGCATGCGAGTGCCGGAATCTTCGCTCATCGGCGAGGAAGGCAAGGGCTTCAAGTACCTGCTCGATGGCCTGAACGCCGAGCGCATCATCATTGCGTCGGAAGCTATAGGCGACGGCCGCTGGTTCGTCGAGAAGGCGGTCAACTACGCCAAGGAGCGCGTGCTGTTCGGCAAGCCGATCGGTGCCAACCAGGGCGTGCAATTTCCCATCGCGCTCGGCTACGCGCACCTCGAGGCGGCCGATGCGCTGCGCTGGAAGGCTGCCGAGAAGTTCGACCGAAATGAACCTTGCGGCGGCGACGCCAACATCGCCAAGATGCTCGCGTCGGATGCCTCGTGGGAACTCGCCAACGTCTGCATGCAGACGCACGGCGGCTTTGGGCTGGCGCGCGAATATCACATCGAACGGCGATTCCGGGACACGCGTGTGTTCCAGATTGCGCCGATCTCTCCGAACATGGTCCTGAACTACGTCAGCCAGCACGTGCTGGGTCTGCCTCGGTCATACTGAGCGAGGCGCGACATGAAGGAAGGTCTCTACTTCGAAGAATATACGCCGGAGTGGCGCCATGCGTCCGATGCTGTCTCCATCACGGAGGAGGGAATCTCCCGGTTTGTCGAGCTGCATCGTTTTTTTACGCCGACCTTCACAGACCTCAGCTACGTTGAGTCGTCCAAGGAGTACGGCGCACGCATGTCTCCCGGTCTGCATGTGTTGTGCCTGGCTGAAGGCGCGGTGTTGCAAGCTGGACTTACGCGCCGCCGGGGCATCTTTTTGATGGAGTTGACGCCAAAGTTCCTGAAGCCCGTGTTCGCGGGCGACACGATTGCGGTGCACGTCCGGCTGAAGTCCAAACGGGTGACATCTAAGAAAGACCGCGGCGTCGTCGTCACCGCACATGAAGTCGTCAACGGCAAAGGCGAACTCGTCATGACCTATGACTCGACGCGGATGATCCGCACCCACTCATACGTCGAGACGGCCGCGAGTTGAACAGAAAACAAGGAGTACCACAGTGCAAGCCACTTTGCCGCAACCAGTCGCAAACGCCGACTCGCTGCCGTACTGGAACGCCGCGCGCGAGCGCCGGCTCGTCATCCGCAAATGCAAGGCCTGCAGCGAGCTGCATTTCATGCCGCGCCACCTATGCCCCGTGTGCTGGTCGGACCAGCTCGAATGGATCGAGGCGAAGGGTACTGGGCAAGTGCACAGCTTCAGCGTGATCCACCGTGCCTCGGACCCCGCGTTCGCGTCGCGCGTGCCCTACGTCGTCGCACTCGTCGAACTCGATGAAGGGCCACGCATGATGGCCAACATCATCGGCGAAGGTGCATTGCTCGTCGCGATCGGGGATCCGGTGATGGTCACTTTCGAGGATCGAGGCGGTGGTGCCATGCTCCCACAATTCGAGCGCGTCGTTGCACAAGGGGGCAAGGCATGAAGACGCCAACCTCCCTTAAGAACAAGGTCGCGATTGTCGGGGTCGGCGAATCGGAGATCGGCCGCGTGCCCCACATGTCCGGGCTGGGCCTGAATGCGCAGGCGGCCAAGCGTGCGCTCGACGACGCGGGGCTCAAGGTCTCCGACATCGACGGATTGCTGACGGCCTATTCGTTCACCGAGCCCTACTTCATGCTCGGCTCGGTCTTGTGCGAATACCTCGGCCTCAAGCCCCATTTCAATGCTTCGATGGTCGTGGGCGGCGGTAGCCCCGCCGTCATGCTCAAGCATGCCGCCGAAGCGATCGCGGCCGGCCAGGCGGAGACCATTCTCGTTTGCGCCGGTGAGAACCGCGCGACGGGCCAGTCGCGCGACGCAACCGTCAACACGCTGCTTGCGGTGGGGCATCCGTACTTCGAGCAACCCTACGGCGGATCGATTCCAGGCTACTACGCAATGGTCGCGAAGCGTCACATGCATGTGTACGGCACCACGCGCGAGCAGCTCGCGCATGTGGCTGTGCAGACGCGCAAGCATGCGCTCCTGAATCCGAATGCCCATATGAAAAAGGGCGTGACGCTGGATGAGGTGTTGGGCGCCAAGCCGATCGCKGATCCGCTCGGCATGCTCGACTGCTGCCTTATCTCCGACGCGGGCGGCGCATTCATCGTCACCTCTGCGGAGCGGGCGCGCGATCTCAAGTGCAAGCCCGTATACCTGCAGGGAATCGGCGAGTACCACACGCACGAGCACCTGATGTGTGCGCCGAGCCTCACCGAATTCGGCGCCACCGAGTCGGGTCGCATCGCCTACGAGATGGCCGGTCTGGGCCCGCGCGAGATCGATCTCGCCGAGCTGTACGACTGTTTCACGATCGTGCCGATCATCGAACTCGAAGAACTCGGCTTCGTGAAGCCGGGCGAGGGCGGCGCTTTCTTCGCGGAAGGCCATGCAGCCATCGGCGACAGGCTGCCGGTCAATACGCACGGCGGGATGCTGTCCCACGCCCACGCGGGTGCGGCAGGCGGGCTGTTCGGCATCGTTGAGGCGGTTCGGCAGTTGCGCGGAGGCCTCGGCGATCGCCAGGTACATGGAGCCGAAGTCGCGCTCGTTCACAACGAAGGCGGAATCCTTTCCTCGCACTGCACCGTGATCCTCGCCAACGACAAGGGCTAAGAGGCACCGCACTCCCCTCTCCAAAGGACCACTATGACCATCGTTTCCACGCCGCGCGGCAAGTACTTCGAGGACTTCGAAATCGGACAGGAGTTCATCAGCCCTGCGCGCACCATCACCCTCACGGACATCGTGAACTTCGCGTGCCTTTCTGGCGACTTTAACGAAGTCCATACCAATTTTGAATACTGCAAGACCACGCCCTTCGGCGAACCCATTGCTCACGGCCCGTTGGTGTATGCCGTGATGGCCGGCCTGCAATACGCCAGCGGCATCAACGACGGCACGTTGATCGCGCTGTTGCAGAACGACGGGTGGCGGATGCTGGTGCCCGTCAAGCACGGCGACACGATCCGGGCTCGGGTGCGGGTGCTCGAGAAGAAAGAGACGAGCAAGCCCGATCGCGGCGTGGTCGTGGTCCAGCGCGAGGTCGTCAAGCAAGATGGCGTTGTGGCGCAGGAAATGCGGACGACCTTCCTCTATCGCCGTCGCCCGAAGGATTAAACAGTGTCTCGCTCCGATACCGAACTTCCCCTGCACGGACTGCCGGAGCGCTCTGCTCCTGCACTGGATCTACTCGCAGGTGTCCGCGTCCTCGACCTGACCTCGTCGATCGCCGGCCCTTACGCGGGTCAATTGCTAGCCGACATGGGCGCTGCCGTCGTGAAGGTGGAGAAGCCAATCAGCGGCGATGATGCGCGCGCCTGGGGTCCTCCATTTCTGCACGGTGAGTCGCTCTGGTTCATGAGCGTGAACCGTGGGAAGCACAGTTTGACGCTCGACATCGCCGCGCCGGAAGGGCAAGAAGTGCTCAAGCAACTGGTGGCGCAGTGCGACGTGATCCTGCTGAACCTGGTGGCGCGCGCTCAGCGCAAGTTGGGGCTGGACGCGGCGACGCTCAGGCAGCTGAACCCGCGCCTCATCCACGTGTCCGTGAGCGGCTTCGGCCTGCAGGGCAGCCGGGCGGATCTTCCGTGCTACGACCTGATCGCCGAGGGATATTCCAGCGTGATGGATCTCACCGGCGAACCAGAGAACGGTCCGCAGAAGGTTGGCACGCCGGCGGCCGATCTGTTGGCGGGCAGCGACGCGGCAATGGCCGTACTGGCCGCGTTGCTGCGGCGCGAGCGCGAGGGCAAGGGCTGCGACATCGACATCTCGATGGTGGAAAGCATGTCGCGCTTCATGACGCCCAAGCTGATGCCCTATCTGGGCTCGGGCGAACTGGCACGCCGTGCGGGCGGGCGCGACAGCGTCATCGCGATCTACCAGGTCTTTGAGACAGCCGACGGCCCGATGACGCTCGGACTCGGCAACGATGGGATCTGGAAGCGCTTCTGGGAGGCCGTTGGCCAGCCCGAGGTTGGCGCCGATCCCGCTTTCGCCAGCAATGCTCAGCGCCGTGCGAAGCGCGACGACATCGTGAAGCGCATCAGCGGGATCCTTCAAACGCAGCCACATGAGCACTGGGTCGCGCTGCTGGCCAAGGCCCGCGTGCCGGCAGGTCCGATCCAGCGGGTGGACGAACTCGCGCAGGATCCGGCGCTGCACGAGTCCGGCTTCATCTATCGCACGCAGGGTCCCGACGGGGACATCCCGCAGGTGGGATTGGGAATTCGCTTCGACGGCCGCACCGAAGGCACGGGGGCGCCACCGCCCAAGCTGGGCGCGCAGACCGACCAGATTCTTCGCACATGGCTGGAATGCGATGCCGCGCGCATCGACCAGCTCCGCACCCAACAGATCATTTGAGAGGCACGACACCATGAACTTCGAGGAAATCACCTACCGTGAAGAAGGCCCCATCGGCATCCTCACAATGAACCGTCCCGACGACGGCAACATGTTCACCGAGCAGATGTGCCACGAGATCCGCGACTGCATCAACGAGATCCGCCGCGAGACCCGCACCCGCGTGATCGTGCTCACCGGCGCTGGCGATAAATTCTTCTGCACCGGCGGTCGAAAGGACGGCATGGAAGCGACGAGCCTCTATGCCGGCACGCTGCCAACGTTGGAGATGTACGAGTCAATCGACCGGCTGCAAAAGCCCGTCATTGCGATGGTCAACGGCTTCGCGGTAGGCGGGGGCAACGTCCTGCACGTGGTGTGTGACATGACCGTCGCCAAGGAAAGCGCCGTCTTCCGCCAGGTTGGCCCGATGGTCGGCAGCTTCGACGGCGGCTACGGCACCTGGTACCTGGAAGACCTGATCGGGAAGAAGCGCGCGAAGGAGATGTGGTACCGCAATCCCAAGCTCACCGCGCGGGAGGCGCTTGAGTGGGGCCTGGTGAACCACGTCGTTCCGGACGCCGAACTGTGGGATTTCACCCGAAAGATCGCTCTGGAGATTGCCGACCGCGGCGCCTTCGCACTGGCCTCGATCAAGGCCTCGTTCAATGCCCGCCACGGGGGCGTGAGTGGCTTGTCGCGCATGGCGCACGACCTGTTGCTGCGCGGCTACTTAGAGTCCAAGGAGTCCAAGGAGTTGGCGGCCTCTTTCGCCGAGCGGCGCAAGCCCGACAGCGACAAGTTCGGTCACTGAGCCAAGACGTGGGACACCAAGCCATGGCGCACCTGCTCACGCTGCACGACCCGGCGACCGCCAGGAAGAACTACCTCGCGGGCATCTGGCAAACGGACACCATGTACTCGCTCGCGCGCAGGCATGCGACGGAGCGTGGAAACGCGCATGCGGTACGCGACGGCGCAAGGCGGCTGACCTGGAGCGCGCTGGTGGCCTGGGTGGACGCGGTGGCTGCCGACCTGCATGCCGCGGGCCTGCGCGCCGGAGACCGAGTATCGATCTGGCTGCCGAACCGGCTGGAGAACGTGGTCGTGTTCCTCGCCTGCTCGCGCAACGGCTACGTATGCAATCCATCTCTGCACCAGAACTACACAGTGGCGGAGATCGTGACACTGCTGTCGCGCATCGAATGTCGCGCATTGTTCGCGCAACCGGGCTGGGGCGCGGACGCAGGAGGCGTCGACATCTTCACGCGGGCAAGGGAGCTGGGGCACATGAAGCGCCTGTACGCGTTGCCGGCGTTGCGTGCGCCTGACGCGCAAATGCCCGCCGGAGCGCACTCGATGCCGATGCCGTCGCGGCCCGCTCGCGTGCCGGCGCCGGCTGCGAGCACGCACCCGGACCAGATCGTCTATCTCGCTTTCACCAGCGGTACGACCGGTGCCCCAAAGGGGGTAATGCACAGCGACAACACGCTGCTGGCCAACGGCCGCGCGATGGTGTCGGACTGGTCGCTCGATGAGAAGACCGTATTGCTTACATTGAGCCCGATGAGTCACCACATCGGAACGGTGGCGCTGGAACAGGTGCTGGTTGCCGGATGTGAGCTCGTCATGCACGACCCGTCGGCCGGGACCACACCCTCCGACTGGATCGAAGAAACAGGGGCTACCTATGTGATGGGCGTGCCGACTCACGCGATGGACGTGCTGGCCGACGCGAAGAAGCGCGAAACGACACGTCTCGGCGCGGTCAAGGTCTTCTACATGGCCGGCTCGCCGATTCCCACAGAGACCGCTCGCCAGCTGCTCTTGCTGGGCGCGAAGCCGCAGAACGTATACGGCATGACCGAATGCGGCTCGCACCAGTACACGAAGCCAGCGGACCCGGTCGCGGCGATCACGGGCACGTGCGGAAAGGCTTGCGCGGGCTACGAGATTCGCCTCTGGCACCCGGAGAACCCGGACATCGAGGTGGCGCGCGGCGTGGTGGGCGAGATCGCGGGCCGTGGCGGCCTGCTGATGCTGGGCTACTTCAACAACCAGGCTGCGACCGAGAACTCGTTCAACCGCAGCGGCTGGTTCCTGAGCGGAGACCTCGGTCGCTTCGACGATGAAGGCAACCTGGAAATCGTCGGTCGCAAAAAAGACCTGATCATTCGTGGCGGGCACAACATCCATCCGGCGCACATTGAGGAATATGCGCACCGCCACCCCGGCGTGCGCAAGGCCGCAGCGTTCGGCGTGGCCGACGAGCGGCTTGGCGAGAAGGTGTGCTTGGCGATCATCGGGCAGAACCGTGTACCGGCGGCCGATGAGCTGCTGCAGCATCTCGCGCACGAGGGCCTGTCTAAGTTCGACATGCCCGAATACTTCGTCGTCGTGCAGGAGTTTCCGCTGACCGCCAGCGGCAAGATCCTCAAGCGCGAACTCGTCCAATGGGTGACTAGCGGCCGCCTGCAACTCGAACCGGTGCGCTACCGCGCGCGGGCGACTGCCCAATGATCGATCTCTCGCATGACGACGAATTCGCCGTCCTCACCATCCGGCGGCCGCAGGCGCTCAATGCGCTCAGCTTCGAGCTGATTGGCCAGATCGGCGAATGCATCAAGCAAGCTGGCCGAACGAAGGCGCGCGCGCTGATCATCACGGGCGAAGGCGAGAAGGCCTTCTGTGCCGGCGCCGACATCAAGGAACTGCAGCAGCGCGAGCTCGCAGCACAGCGCGAAGGCGCGGAGCTGGGCCAGTCCGCGTTCGCGCTGCTTGATCGACTTCCCATTCCTTCGATCGCGTTGATCAATGGCTTCGCCTTTGGGGGAGGATGTGAACTCGCGTTGGCTTGCACGCTGCGCATCGCATTGCCCAATGCCAAATTCGGCTTGCCAGAAGTCAAGCTGGGCCTGATTCCGGGTTACGGCGGAACGCAGCGATTGCCGCGACTGGTGGGGCAGGGCCGCGCGTTGGAGATGGTGATGACTGGCCGTACCGTCAATGCCGAGGAAGCCCTGGCCATCGGCTTGGTCAACCGCATCGTGGAGGCGCCCGGGCTGGTCGCCGCCAAGGCGTATGCCCGCGAATTCAGCGGCCACGGCCTAAGAGCACTGCAGTTCGCCCGCGAGGCGGTACAGCGTGCTTTGGACATGCCATTGCACGAAGGGTTGCGCGTCGAAGCAGATCTCTCCACCCTGGCGTATCGCACCCGCGATGCCGAGGAAGGCATGCAGGCCTTCGTCGGGAAAAGGAAGGCGGAGTTCCGCGATGAATGAACGCGAGTGCATCGTCGTCACCGGCGCGAGCCGTGGGATTGGGGCTGCCATCGCGCTGGCGTTGGCGGAACAGGGTCGCCACGTGGCCTGCCTCTCCC
>NZ_JBFUIU010000416.1:0-8006 GCF_056401695.1 Variovorax sp. P4_D9 | reverse complement strand
CATCAACGTCAGGTCGCCCAGCAGGAAGCGCAGCGTGTCGACATGGTGAATGACGATCTCCATCACGAGCGCCCGATCGAGGCCGGCGAGGAAGGGCTGACGCACGAGCGCCGGCAACCCGCCTTCTGCGTCGGCGATGAGGCCCGAGGTCAGGAAGTTCATCTGCGCCTGCACGACCTCGCCGATGCGGCCCTCGCCGAGCCACTGCGAAATAGCGCGGTAGTGCGGACGGAATCGCCAGTTCTCGTGGACCATCAGCCTGCACTTCGGCGCGACCTCGTCGACCAGCGCCTGCGCTTCGCCGAAGGTGGGGGCAAGCGGCTTTTGGCAGAGGACGGCAAGGCCCCGGCCGGCCGCGAGGCGCACGAGCTGCGCATGGAGTTGCCGCGGTGCGGCGATGTCGATTGCGTCGAGCTCTATGGCGTCGAGCATCCGCTCGGCACTGTCGAGCACGCTTGTGATCCCGTACTCCCGCGCCCGAAGCTCTGCTCGCTGGCGGTCCGGATCCGCAATGGCAATCACGCTGGCGCGATCGAGACACTGCTGCCAACCGGCAAGGTGGTGCTGGGTGACCCACCCGGCGCCCACCAACCCTACGCGCAAAGGCGGACGCCGAGCGGACTGGCCGGGACTCATTGCGTGTTCGCGATCGTTTCGGCGGCCATCGAACGGGGGAAGGGCTTGATTCATCGATGTCTCCAACGGGTGCGATGCGGCATGCAGTGGGGAAAGCGTACGGCCCATATTATCAATAATGCGAACTGTTAGTCGATAAGCAGCGCCGCATCACTCCCGCGTTGACAGGTGCCGCCTGCAAAGTCTATTGACTTTATGAGGCCATATTATCGATAATCTGATAACGCTACACGACGAGGCGATCCCATCCTTTGCAGCGATGAGCACGGGTTCACTCATTTGCGCTTTTCACAGGAGACATCCATGCGTGCCTTGATTTCGTCGGTCCTGATCTTCGCGGCGAGCTTCTTCGCGTCGCATGCGGCGGCACAGGAGAACGCCGCCGCGGCCATCGCGAAGTATCCGAGCGGCCCCGTGACGCTCGTGGTCCCATTTGCGGCCGGAGGTCCGACCGATGTACTCGCGCGCATCGTCGCGCAGAAACTCGGCGAGCGGCTTGGCAAGCCATTCATCGTTGTCAACAAGCCAGGCGCCGGCGGCAACACCGGCAGCGCCGGCGTGGCCATTGCGCCGCCCGACGGCTACACGCTGCTGCTGGGCACGGTCGCGACGCACGGCATCAACCCGTCTCTCTACAAGAACATGCCGTATGACCACCGCAAGGACTTTATTGCCATCTCGCAGGTGAGCCTGGTGCCGAATGTGCTGGTCGTGAACAACGACCTCCCGGTCAAGTCGGTTCCCGAGTTGATCGACTATCTGAAGAAGAACCAGGGCAAGGTCTTCTACGCGACGCCGGGCGCCGGAACCTCGATCCATCTGGCGTCCGAACTCTTCAAGATGATGAGCGGAACCGACATGACCCACGTCCCCTACAAGGGAAGCGGCCCCGCCATGGTCGACGTCATCGGGGGCCAGGTGCAGCTCATGTTCGACAACTCGGTGACGGCGTTGCCCCAAGCCCACACCGGCAGGGTGCGTGCCCTTGCCGTGTCGACGCCGATGCGCCTCAAGAGCGCGCCCGAACTGCCGCCGATCGCCGACTACCTGCCGGGCTTCGCGGCGAATGCCTGGCACGGCGTGTTCGCCCCGGCCGGCACGCCGCAACCCATCATCGACAAGCTGTCGACCGCATTGCGCGCCGTCATGAAGGACCCGGTCGTCATCGACGTGCTCGCCAAGTCGGACATCGTGCCCGTCGGGAGCACGCCCGCGGAGTTTTCCGCGTTCATCGACGCAGAGACCGAACGCTGGGCCGTGGTCGTCAAGAAACTCGATCTGAAAGCAGACTGATATGAATTTGCCGCTTCGGCCGCCGGCCGTTCCCCTGATCACCATCGACCCGTATACCAGCTGCTGGTCTTTTGCCGACCACCTCTATGACCAATGGCCCAAGCACTGGACCGGCACCGATTTCGCGCTGTGCGGCATGGTGCGCGTCGATGGCAAGCCCATGCGATTCATGGGTGGGCCGGAAGTGCTCGCAGACAGCGTCAGGCAGTTGTCGCTCGAGGTTCTGCCGACGCAGACCCGCTACAGGTTCCAGGCCGGGCCCGTGGAGCTGGAGGTGGTCTTCCTGAGCCCGCTGCTGCTGGATGATCTGGAACTGCTGTCGCGTCCCGCCAGCTACGTGCACCTGCGCACACGCTCCCTCGACGGCGCGACCCATCAAGTCGATGTCTATCTCGACATGAGCTCGCAGTGGGCGGTCAACGTGCCCCACCAGAAGGTCGCATGGCATCGCGCGGAGACGGACGAGCTGCTGGTTCTCGGCTTTCGCAGCATCGAACAGCCGGTCCTGCAGAAAGCGGGCGACGATCTGCGTATCGACTGGGGCACCGCGCTGCTGGCCGTGCCACGCGATGCCCAGGCGCTCATCGGCGATATCGACTACTGTCGCGCAGCATTCGTGGAACGTGGCGTTCTCAGCGACGAGCATCTGCTGCCGATGCCGAGAAAGTCGACCTACTGGGGCGAAGCGGTGCTGGCGGTGAAACTGGATCTGTCGTGCAGCGGACAGCGCGAAGGCCAGGGTGTCGTGCTGATCGGCTACGACGACGAGTACTCGGTGGAGTATTTCGGCGAGACGCTGCGTGCCTGGTGGCGGCGATTTGCAGACGCCTCGCCGCAGTCCATGCTCGATGCCGCTTACGCGGACCGCGTCTCGGTGCGGGAGCGTTGCGACGCATACGACGGCCATTTGATGGCCGAGGCGCAACGGGTGGGCGGCGCGCAGTACGCCAGCCTTGTCGCACTCGCCTACCGCCAGGCGATCAGCGCCTGCAAGCTGGTKGCAGCGCCCGACGGCCGGCCCTTCTTCTTCTCCAAAGAGAACTTCAGCAACGCCTGCATGGGCACCGTGGACGTCAACTACAAGTCGGCCCCATTGTTCCTCTATGCGAATCCGGAGCTGATGAAAGGGATGCTCGACCCGATCTTCGACTATTGCCGAAGCGAAAGGTGGACACACCCGTTTCCTGCCCATGACCTGGGGCTGTATCCGAAGGCCAACGGGCAGGTCTACAAGAACTTCCACCTGCCGGAGCAAACCGGGCTGGCCCAGATGCCGGTGGAGGAATGCGGCAACATGCTCACGCTCACGACGGCAGTGTGCATGCGCGAAGGCCATGCCGACTACGCGGCGGCGCAGTGGGACCAGCTGAGCCGATGGACCGACTACCTGGTCGAGCATGGCCTGGACCCGGAGTCCCAGCTGGTGACCGACGACTTCACCGGCATGATGGGACACAGCGTCAACCTTTCGGCGAAGTCGGTCGTCGCGATCGCCTGCTACGCCAGGTTGGCCGAGATGCTCGGCAAGAAGGACGTCAGCGACAGGTACCGCGCCATCGCCGAGGACTTCGCCGCACGCTGGCAGCGCATGGCCGACGACGGCGACCACTACCGGCTCGCCTTCGACAAGCCTGGCAGCTGGAGCCAGAAATACAACCTTGCCTGGGACAGCGTCTTCGGACTCTCCCTTTTCCCAAAGGAGGTGATGCGCAAGGAGCTCGCCTTCTATGCGACGAAGCGCCTGGACTACGGCACGCCGCTCGACAGCCGCAGCCCTGCGGCCAAGCCCGAATGGGCGATCTGGGTCGCGACCATGGCGGAGGACAAAGCCACCTTCGAGGAGTTCATTGCGCCGATTTTTCGCTACGTCGACGAAACACCCCATCGGGTACCGCTTGCCGACATCTATTTTGCGCACTCGGGCAGGCGGCGGGCGAACCAAGCGCGCTCGGTGGTGGGGGGCTTCTTCATGAAGCTGCTGGCCGACCAGCTGGCCCGGTCCCGAGCACGCTGACAGTCGGCGCACTTCTCCTTGAGACACACCCACATGCCGACTCCAAAATTCCCGTTCGAGCCCGATGATTCCCAGGACAACTCGGGCATGCGCAAGGGCCTGACCAGCTACGGCGACCAGGGCTTCTCGCTGTTCCTACGCAAGGCGTTCATCAAGGGCGCGGGCTTCACCGACAAGGCGCTGGACCGGCCGGTGGTCGGCATCGCCAACACCGGCAGCGCCTACAACCCGTGCCACGGCAACACGCCGCAGCTGATCGAAGCGGTCAAGCGTGGCGTCATGCTGGCCGGCGGCCTGCCGATGGACTTCCCGACGATCTCGATCCACGAGAGCTTCGCCGCGCCGACCAGCATGTACCTGCGCAACCTGATGTCGATGGACACCGAGGAGATGGTGCGTGCCCAGCCGATGGACGCCGTCGTGCTGATCGGTGGGTGCGACAAGACCGTGCCGGCGCAGTTGATGGGCGCGGCCTCGGCCGGCATCCCCTCGATCCAGCTCATCACCGGCTCGATGCTGACCGGCAGCCACCGGGGCGAGCGCGTCGGCGCCTGCACCGATTGCCGGCGCTACTGGGCCAAGTTCCGCGCCGGGGAGATTGAGGCGGAAGAAACCGTCGACGTGAACAACCAACTGGTCGCCAGCGTCGGCACCTGCTCCGTGATGGGTACTGCCAGCACCATGGCCTGCATCGCCGAGGCGCTCGGCATGACGATGCCGGGCGGCGCCTCTCCGCCCGCCGTGACGGCCGACCGCATCCGCATCGCCGAGCAGACCGGCGCCCAGGCGGTGCAGATGGCGCGCGACGGCCTGACCATCGACAAGGTGCTGACGCCCGCAGCGTTCGAGAACGCGATGCGCGTGCTGCTCGCGATCGGCGGCTCGACCAACGGCATCGTCCACCTCGCCGCGATTGCCGGTCGCATGGGCCTCGAGATCGACATGGCCGCGCTGGACCGCATGGGGCGCGAAACACCGGTGCTGCTGGACTTGAAGCCCTCGGGACAGCACTACATGGAGGACTTCCACAATGCCGGCGGAATGGCGACGCTGCTGCGCGAGCTCAAGCCTCTGCTCCAGCTCGACGCGCTGACCGTCACCGGCCGCACGCTCGGCGAAGAGATCGAACGCGCGGGTCCGGGCTTCCCGCAGGATGTGGTTCGCCCGGCCGACAGGCCGATCTACCCGCAAGGTGCCATCGCCGTGCTGCGCGGCAACCTGGCCCCCGGCGGCGCGATCATCAAGCAGTCGGCGGCAGATCCGAAGCTGATGGAGCACGAAGGCCGCGCGGTGGTGTTCGAGAACATCGAAGACCTCGTCGAGCGGATCGACAGCGACGCGCTCGACGTGACGCCGCAGGATGTGCTGGTGCTCAAGAACATCGGCCCCAAGGGCGCACCGGGCATGCCCGAGGCCGGCTACCTCCCAATCCCGCGCAAGCTGGCGCGCGCCGGCGTCAAGGACATCGTGCGCATTTCCGATGGACGCATGAGCGGCACCGCCTTCGGCACCATCGTGCTGCACGTGACCCCCGAATCCGCCATCGGAGGTCCGCTCGCCCATGTGCGCAACGGCGACCGCATCCGGTTGAGCGTGGCCAACCGCGAGATCGCGCTGCTGGTGTCCGACGACGAACTGGCGCGGCGCGCGAAGGAGTCGCCGGTGATGGCACCGACAGCCGAGCGCGGCTACCGCAAGCTCTTCCTGGCGTCGGTGACGCAGGCCGACCAGGGAGTCGACTTCGATTTCCTGCGCGCCTCGCGCTCGCTCGGCAAAGTTCCGCGGTAGTGCGATCTCCACGAGAAACCTTCATGACGACAAGACTGCGCGGCGTTCTGGCGCCGGTGCTGACCCCTTTCGACCACAAGCTCGAGCCCGACGTCGCGCGCTTCATCGCGCACTGCCGCTGGCTGGTCGACAACAACGCCGGACTGGCGATCTTCGGCACCAACTCCGAAGCGGCTTCGATCTCCGTGTCCGAGCGCCTGTCCCTGACAGACCAACTGGTGGAAGCCGGCATTCCGGCCGCGCGGATGATGTCGGGCACCGGCGCGTGCGCGCTGCCCGACGCCGTCACACTCTCGCGCCATGCCAGCACGACAGGCGCCGGTGGGCTGCTAATCCTGCCGCCCTTCTTCTTCAAGGGCGTCTCCGATGACGGCGTGTTCGCCTACTACGCGGAGATCATCGAGCGCGTCGGCGCCGGCTGCGCGCCGATCTACCTGTATCACATCCCCCAGTTCACCTGCGTGCCGATCACGCTCGGCCTCATCGAGCGGCTGCTCAGGCGCTTCCCGACGGTGATTGCGGGCGCCAAGGATTCTTCGGGCGACTGGGCCAATACCAAGGCCATGATCGACAACTTTGCGGCTGATGGCTTCGACGTGTTCCCGGCCAGCGAATCGTTCCTCTCGGCCGCCATGCCGATCGGCGCGGCAGGCTGCATCAGCGCCACGGTGAATATGAACCCGGCGGGCATCCATCGCGTGTTCGAAGAATGGAACGGCGACGAACGCCAGGAACTGCAGGCCAAGGCCGACGCCGTCCGCAAGGTGTTTCAGGGCGGCTTCATGATTCCCGCGATGAAGCACGCCGTTGCCACGTTGTCAGGCGATGCGCAATGGCGCAGAGTGCGCCCGCCGCTGGTCGAACTGGACGAGCAGACCGGCCGCAAGGTCGAAGCTGAACTGAAGGCGATCGCGTTCGACATGCCGGGCTATCCGCGGCCCGCATCCAGCCATCAGCGACGCGATCCCGGATACGGTGTTGGCGCCGGCCGAAAAATGACCCACCTGTGAGGGTTGTGCCGCTTCAAATTTCACCCGGGTGTTCAGCCTACCCTGCTGCTTTTTTAAGCGGCGAGGTATCAGGAGTGATCGCTATGGCCATGATTGGCAAGGTCCAACGGACTTCATCCGTGTCTGGCGGGCGCAGCAATGCGGGGTCGCGATCGGCAAGGCATTCGTGCCGCTGGCCTTCGAGACGGGCGAGGCGTTCCAGTTCGATTGGAGCGACGAGCCTCTGGTGATCGGCGGCATCTACCGCAAGCTTCAGCCGACGCGGCAACTACGACAACATGCGCACTGCCGTCGACAAGGTGCACAAGGTCCAGGGGCGCACCGTCAACGCGCGCTTCGCGGACATGTGCGCGCACTACCTGTACGACCCTGACTTCTGCAACGTCGCTTCCGGATGGGAGAAGGGCGTCGTCGAGAAGAACGATGCGAAGAGCCGCGTCACGTCGGCGTTGGCCGGCGCATCGTCGCCCGACATAAAGAGCACGCGACGTCCGCCGCTCGTGCGCGGGTCGACGCCCATCATCTCCACCAGGTCGCGAAAGCTCAGCTTGAACCGCAGGTACCAGGGCCRGCTTTTGGCCTTTGAACAGCTCGTCCATGCTCTGTAACCGCTGCACCATCGGCTCGCCACCGCGGGGGCGATTTGCACCGGGTGGTCGAGGGCATGACCTCGGCCGGCGGTGGGGTGATGCAGACCAGCCGCGCGGCGGCCTGCTCCTTGCGGGGTCGAGCTGCCTGACTACAATTTATAAGCCTATAGCCAAGACGCACGCACTGTTCCCGGCACAGCGCCCGGCCGGGAGCACGTGGCGGCGGGAAAACCGCGCAGGAAGGCCGTAGGGGTGTTTTTCAGGGCGCGGCCGGCCTGACTGGGAGAGCATCATGACGACAACGATTTCAAAACAGGTCTGCTTCCAGCTAGACAGCCGATTGACCGCGGCCGAAGCCGCGCTGGCGTCTGACGGCATAGCATGCCCAGTTCTCGTGGCGGTCGTTGCGGAGTTTCGGCGGAAATTTGCGAAAACGCGGCCCGCGGTGGAAGGCGACCCTACTCCCGGCCAACGCGAGGCCGTATTCGAGCTTGAGCAGGCGGCCGATAGCGCCAAGTGGGCGGCTTTGGCCGACCCGGGTGCGTCCGAGCAGATTAAGCTGGCGGTCGTCGCCGCGCACGACTCGATCTGCTGGTTCAAGGCGACCGGCTGCCTGCTCGACCGGGAGTACGCGGAACAAGACCCGCTCGCCCGCTAGCCTGAAGGGTCGTGGGC
>NZ_JBFUIU010000415.1:0-8024 GCF_056401695.1 Variovorax sp. P4_D9 | reverse complement strand
GTGTGGCCGTAGCCCGAATGAAAAACGACAACGATGTCGGCCATGAACTTTTCCTAGTCAACGCGAACAGCGCATCGTAATCGCCCGGCCGGCGCAGCCCCGACACGATGTGCGGGGCAACCCGGGGGAGTTACTTCCTGTCGATGCTGAAGCGGCCAGCGCCCAGGGCGGCGATCGCAAGCAGGCCACCAGCGATCGCGATGTTCTTGAAGAACATCAGCTGGTTGACGTACGCCTTGTCGGCGGGCATGGCCCAGTAGTTGTGAAAGAACACCGCCGTCGCGACCGTGAACACGGCCAGCACGATCGACACGATGCGCGTCTTGTAGCCGACCAGCAGCAACAGGCCGAGGCCCAGTTCCACAGCGATCGCGATGACTGCGCCGAGTTGCGGCAAGGGCAGGCCGACTGCACCGATGTAGCCGACGACGCCGGCAAAGCCGCTGATCTTGCCGAAGCCGGCAGGCACGAAGAGCAATGCAATCAGCACGCGGCCGAGCAGCGCGAGCGAGTCTTGGGTAGCGCCGGTGGTGGCCGGAGCGGCATAGGGAGATGCGGTGGTGGTGGACATGGGATGGACTCCTCTAGGTTGAAAAAAAAATCGAACTTCAGGCGGCAAGATCGAACACGAGCACTTCGGCATCCTTGGCGGCGCCGAGGGTCAGCCGGCTCTCGCCTTCGAGCAAGGCCGCATCACCCGTAGCGAGCTTCGTGCCATTGGCCTCGAGTTCGCCGCGCACCAGGTGCACGTAGCTCTTGCGCTGGGGGTCCAGCGCCAGGCTGGCTTGTTCGTCGCCGTCGAGCAGGCCCGCGAACAGCCGCGCATCGGCATGCACCCTCACCGAGCCCTCGACACCGTCGGGCGATGCGACCAGCCGCAGCTTGCCGCGCTTCTCCTCGACCGGGAAGGTCTTCTGCTCGTAGCTCGGGGCGATGCTGCGGACGTTCGGCTCGATCCAGATCTGCAGGAAATGCGTGGTCTCGTCGGCCTTGTGGTTGAACTCGCTGTGCATCACGCCGCGGCCGGCGCTCATGCGCTGGACATCGCCGGGCGGGATCGATTCCACGTTCCCCATGCTGTCCTTGTGCGCCAGTTCGCCGGACAGCACGTAGCTGATGATCTCCATGTCTTTGTGGCCGTGGGTGCCGAAGCCGGCGCCCGCGGCAACACGGTCTTCGTTGATCACGCGCAGGTTGCCGAAGCCCATATGGGCCGGATCGTAGTAACCCGCAAAGGAGAAGCTGTGGAAGGAGCGCAGCCAGCCATGATCGGCATACCCGCGTTCCTGGGATTTACGGACTTTCAACATTGTCGAACTCCTGCCCTCCGGGGAGGGCCTCTCGAAATGCCGCGCCCTGTGCGCAGCGGATGGCTATAACTTTAGGGCCCGCCCCCGCCGCGAAAAGCAATGCCGTTTGATGGCATCATTCAATTTTTTTGATCGATTCTCATGCCTACCGCGCGCGAAGTTTTGACGCCCGACGCGTTGTCGATGCTGCAGACGGTGGCCAGCACGGGCAGCTTCGCCGCCGCGGCACGCGCCCTGAATCTCGTCCCAAGTGCGCTGAGCTACCGGGTGCGCATGATCGAAGACGCCCTCGACGTGCTGCTTTTCGACCGCAGCGGCCGCCAGGCGCGCGTCACGGAGGCGGGCGTGGAACTGCTGCGCGAGGCCACCCGCCTGCTCGGCGAGATCGATGCGGTCGCCAACCGGGTCAAGCGCGTCGCCACGGGCTGGGAGCCGATGCTCACGATCGCGGTCGACAGCGTCATCGCGCGCGATCCGCTGCTCGACCTCGTCGGTGCGTTCTACGCACTCGAACCGCCGACGCGGCTCAAGCTGCGCGACGAGACGCTGCTCGGCACGATCGAGGCGCTGACCAGCGGAGAAGCCGATCTCGCGGTCGGTGCCGTGCTCGATGCGGCCAGCCTCGCCTTCACCGCGACGGGCATCCGCAGCCGGCCGCTGGGCAAGCTGGCCTTCGTCTATGCGGTGGCGCCGCACCATCCCCTGGCGCGCATCGATGTGCCCTTGAGCGACGAGGTGCTGCGCCAGCACCGCGCGGTGGCGGCGGCCGACTCCTCGCGCGCCGGCCCCAGCATGACGGTCAACCTCGTCGGCGGGCAGGACGTGCTGACGGTGCCGACGATGCAGGCCAAGCTGGCCGCGCAATTGCACGGACTGGGCGGAGGGTTCCTGCCCGAGCCGATGGCGCGGCCCTACATCGACGCCGGACATCTGGTCGAGCGAAAGACCGAACGCGTCGCGCCGCTGGCCACCATGCACTGCGCCTGGCGGGTGCGCAGCGCCGGCAGCCCGGGTCGCGCGATGCAGTGGTGGCTCGAGCGCTTCGAGAATGAAGGCACCCGCCGCGCACTGCTGGAGCGCCACCGGGGAAGGTGACGAGCCTCTTGCCAAGCGTCAAGCGGCCACCCCCTCCAACCCGGTTAGAGTCACATGGCCTGCCACCCGACAAAGAGACCGCCATGACAATCCGACCCGTTGCCGACCGCCACCGATCCTCCGCTTCGCGCCACTACGCCGTCATCGGCGCCGGCATCGCCGGCGTGGCCTGCGCCCGAACGCTGATGCAGGCCGGCCACCGCGCGACCGTGTTCGAGCGCCAAGCCGCCGCCGGCGGCCGCATGGCCAGCGAGACCACGCCCTTCGGCCGCTTCGACAGCGGCGCGCAATATTTCACGGTGCGCGATCCGCGATTTGCGCGCGTGCTGGAAACCACCCCGCAAGTCTGCAAGCCCTGGAGCGCCAACCTCGTGCGCGTGCTCGACGCCCATGGCCGCGTCGCCGAGGCCGCCCTGCCCGCGCGCGAGCCGCACTTCGTCGCCCAGCCCGGCATGGATGCGCTGGTCGCCCACTGGGCGCAGCCGCTGGGCGACGCGCTGCTGACGCGCACCCAGGTGACGAACATCGAGCGCGATGCACTCGACGGCAAACGCTGGCAACTGCGCACCGCCGGAGCCGACGATTCGCAGCATGTCTATTCGGGCTTCGACGGGGTGCTGCTCGCGGTGCCGCCGGCCCGCGCCCGCGCTCTGCTCGGCGACGGAAGCCTGTCGGCGGAACTGAGCCGCAAGATCGAGGCGGTTCGCATCGCACCCTGCTGGACGCTGATGATCGCCTTCCCCCAGGCCAACCAGCCCACGCTGTCGCACCTGGGCCCGCAATGGAACGCCGCCCGCAGCACCCACCATCGCGTGGCCTGGCTGGCGCGCGAGTCGTCCAAGCCCGGCCGCGACCCGATCGAGCGATGGACGCTGCAGGCCAGCGCCGCCTGGTCGCAGGAGCACCTGCGCGACGACGCCGCGCGGGTCGAGGCCAAGCTGCTGCGCGCCTTCGCCGAAATCACCGGGATCCGCGCCGCGCCCTCGCACGCGCAGGCGCGCTGCTGGCCCGAGGCGCAGACCCAGGTGCCGGTGGCCAAGCCTCACCTGTGGGACGCCAAGGCGCGCCTCGGCATCGCCGGCGACTGGTGCACCGGCCACCGGGTCGAGGATGCCTTCCTCTCCGGCCTTACCTTGGCGCTCAAGGTAGCGGCCTGACGAGCCTGCCCCGTCGATGATCCGGATCGGCCGTTTCGCGCCCTCGCCGACCGGGCCGCTGCATGCCGGCTCGCTGGTCGCAGCGCTCGCCAGTTGGCTCGACGTGCGGGCGCGCGGTCCGCGAGCGCGCTGGCTGGTGCGGATCGAGGATGCCGACACCGAGCGCTGCCTGCCCGGCATGGGCGAGCGCATCCTGGCGCAGCTCGCCGACTGCGGCCTGCTGCCGGATGCGCCGCCGGTGTGGCAGACCCACCGCACAGGCCTCTACCAGGACGCGCTCGACCGGCTCGTGGCGGCGCGCTGGGCCTACCCCTGCGGCTGTTCGCGCAAGGACATCGAGCAGGCGCTGGCCGAACGCGGCATCGCCCACGCGCGGCACGGCGAGCGGGTCTATCCCGGCACCTGCCGCGATGGCCTGCAAGGCAAGCCGGCGCGCGCCTGGCGCTTCGCGGCCTCGCGTTTCGAGGCCACCCAGGACGGCACGCTGCTGCAATGGAACGACCGCCGCCTCTGCAGCCAGCAGCAGGCGGTCGCCAGCGAGGTCGGCGACTTCGTGCTCAAGCGCGCCGACGGCCCCTGGGCCTACCAACTCGCGGTGGTGGCCGACGACGCCGAGCAGGGCGTGACCGACGTGGTGCGCGGCGAAGACCTGGCCGATAACACAGCGCGCCAGATCCTGTTGCAGCGGGCGCTCGGTCTCGCCACGCCGAGCTACCTGCACACGCCGCTGGTGCTGGCTGCCGACGGCGACAAGCTGTCGAAGCAGAACGGTGCCGCAGCGCTCGCCACGGCGACGCCGGCCGAGGCGCTGGCCGCGCTCCAGGCCGCTGCGCGGGTGCTCGGTCTGCGGCCGGGCGACGCCGCCACGACGGCCAAAGCGCTCGCCGGCTGGATCGGCGAATGGCGCGATCTCTACAATCCGCCGCCGTGACTCCTCGTTCTCCTACCAACCTCCCCGCCGACCCGTCGGCCACCGTGCCCGCCGGCGACAAACCCACCGGCGAGGCGCATCCGCTGCACCGCCGCCTGAAGAGCTTCGTCAAGCGCGGCGGCCGGACCACCGAAGGCCAGGCTCGCGCCTACGAGAAATTCGGCCCGCAGTTCCTGCTGCCCTACCGCGCCGAGCCGCTGGATTTCGGCGTCGCCTTCGGCCGCCAGGCACCGACCGTGCTCGAGATCGGCTTCGGCATGGGCGAGGCGACGGCGCACATCGCGGCGCTGATGCCCGAGAAGAACTTCCTTTGCTGCGAGGTGCATGAACCGGGCGTCGGCGCCCTGCTCAAGCGCATCGGCGAGCAGCAGTTGCAGAACATCCGGATCTGCGTCCACGATGCGGTCGACGTGCTCGACCACATGCTGCCGCCGGCTTCGCTGGCGGGCGTGCACGTGTTCTTCCCGGACCCGTGGCACAAGACCCGGCACAACAAGCGCCGCCTGATCCAGTCGCCCTTCATCAGCAAACTGGCCGACCGGCTGGCGGCCGGCGGCTACCTGCACTGCGCCACCGACTGGCAGCCCTACGCCGAACAGATGCTCGAGGTGCTGTCGGCCGAACCGCTGCTGCGCAACACCGCCGCCGGCTATGCGCCCAAGCCGGACTACCGGCCGCTGACCAAGTTCGAGAACCGCGGCCTCAAGCTCGGCCACGGCGTGTGGGACGTGGTGTTCCAACGCCGCTGATTCAGTGCTCAGTGCGTCAAGGTGGGCAACGGGCCCGCCGGCGTCGGCGCCAGACCCTGAGCCTGCGGCAGGTTCTTCTGCGCCGCCATCACGAGCGCGGCGCGATAGGCCGAGCGGCTGGCGATCTTGGTGTGCGTGATCAGGGCCTGCCACTCCCGCTCGAGTTCGGGATCGCTGCGGGCGCCGCGGCGATTCAGCAGCGCCTGGCTGACGTCGACCAGGGCAGCGGCCGAACTCAGGCAGATGTTGGCCGCAGTCTGGGCGGCACTGGCCCTGAAGTGTTGCTCCTCGGTCTGGGCGGCGGTACGTAGGGCCTCCAGGGGCAGGTTGGCGGTCGGGCCCAAATAGGGTGCGCCCTGGAGTTGGCTGTCGGCATAGGCCAGCACTTTCTCGATGGCCACCAGAGCGCTTTCCAGCAATGCGATTTCAGTTGACGTTTGCTTCATTTCATCCGTCCGGAACGATTCCGGTTCAGGCGGGATATTGACACCGGAAGGCACTTTGCCCCTGTGCAAAAAGCCACAACTCACATACAAAAAGTTAACAAATTTGCAGCGACGCCACTCGGCCGAAGCGTCGCTCCCGCCCGGGATGTCCGAACGTGACTTAGTGCCTTCGTGTAAGGGATCGAAGTCGCTACATTTTTCGAAAGATGTAGCGAAAGGCTTCCGATGATTCTCACCCGCAGGACTTGGATGGCGCAGTCCGGCGCCGCATTGCTGCTGGGCGGCGGGCTTGCCGCCGCCAGCCGTCGCAGCCACGCGCAGGTCGGGCCGCGCGCCGTCGCGACGCGCACGGTGATCCTCGGACAGTCGGTGCCCCTGACCGGCGCAGCCAGCGAGATCGGCCTGGCCTTCGCGGCCGGAGCCCGGCTCTATGCGAACGAATTCAACGAAAGCAGCGTCGCCAGCGGCCTCCAGCTGAAGCTGGTGCAACTCGACGACGGCTACGACGCCGCCCGCGCCGGCGCCAATGCGCGCACGCTGCTCGGCACCCACAAAGCCGACATGCTGTTCGGCTTCGTCGGCACCGCCAGCAGCGACGCCGGCGCGGCGGCGGCGGCGCAACAGGGCAGCGTGCTGTTCGCGCCCTTCGCGGCGGCCGACAACCTGCGCGGCGGCGCCCATCCCAACGTGTTCCACGTCCGGCCGAGCATGGCCGACGAGGCGTTCAAGATCGTGCGCCAGTGCGAGACGGTCGGCCAGACCCGCATCGCCCTGATCGGCGACGACGACGAGATGGGCCGCGCCGGCCTGGCCGCGGTGCAGCAGGCGATAGCCGAACTCAAGCTGGCCCCGCTGGTGGCAAGTGCGCTGGTCCCGGCCGGCGGCGACAGGCTCGAGGCCGCGCTGGCCTTGGTGCAGAAGCAGTCGCCGCAGGCCATCGTGCTGGTCTCGCTCTCGACCACCACGGCCGACGTGATCCGCCGACTGCGCAAGAGCGGCTACGCGGGCAGCTTCACGGCCTTCTCGATCGTTGGCATCGATCCGCTCTACGCGGCACTCGGCAAGGACATCGGCGGCATCGTGATCTCGCAGGTGGTGCCTTCGCCGCGTCCGTCGGCCATCCCGATCGTCAAGGAATACCTGGCTGCGGTCGAGAACTCGGACCAGGCGCCCTCCTACGAGGGGCTCGAGGGCTTCATCGCCACCAAGACCGCGGCCGAGGCGGTGCGCCGCGCCGGCAAGGGCTTCACGCCCGCCACACTGCAGCGCGTGATGGCCGGAATGACCGACTACGACGTCGGCGGCTTCCGCATCAACCTGCGCCCCGGACTGCGCGACCCCGGACGCAGCATCGACCTGATCAGCATCACCAAGGAGGGGCGGATCCTGCGTTGAATTGCGCCCGCGGTCGTTGATCGACAGCGATCCCAGCCACCCTAACCCGTGCTGCCCAGCCGCTGCAGCGTCTCCAGCGTTCCATCGCGGCACGGTGTGCAGCGGACAGACGCGGTCTGGAGGGCTGGGGCATGGGGGTCGGCTCGGGATCCGGGGGTTTACCTGGGCCTTCCATTGTCAAATTCTTGACAGTTGAGCGTCAAGTGCAGGTCTACAGTGAGCCGCAAACCCACGGAGGCACACACAATGAATGCCAGAGCGACTTTCGTCCGCATGCAGGACAGCACCCAGGACGACTGGAAGCTGATCGGCAGCGAATTCATGCAGTTCGCGCAGGGCCTGCCCGAGCGCGTGATCAAGCACCTGCAGATCCTCGAAGGCGACTACGGCGGCTTCCCGATCGATCGCTACAGCCATTCGCTGCAGACCGCGACGCGCGCGCTGCGCGACGGCCGCGACGAGGAGTACGTGGTCTGCGCGCTGCTGCACGACATCGGCGACACGCTCGGCACCATGAACCACCCGGACATCGCGGCGGCGATCCTCAAGCCCTTCGTGAGCGAGGAGAACCATTGGATGGTGGCCCACCACGGCATCTTCCAGGGCCACTACTTCTTCCATCACATCGGCCTCGACCGCGACCTGCGCGAGAACTTCCGCAGCCATCCCTGCTTCGAGCGCACGGCCGAATTCTGCGAACTCTACGACAACCCCGCCTTCGACCCCAAGGCCGAGACCCTGCCGATCGGCGAGTTCAAGCCAATGCTCAGGCGGCTGATGGCCCAGCCGCGGCAGAGCATCTATAAGCAACCAGAGACCCGCCCCGCCTGAACCCACCTCCAAGGAGAATCCCATGACCGCCGCTTCCCACTCCGACATCCAGAAGCTCGTCAGCGCCGAAGAATGGCAATTGCGCGTCGACCTCGCGGCCTGCTACCGGC
>NZ_JBFUIU010000414.1:0-8028 GCF_056401695.1 Variovorax sp. P4_D9 | reverse complement strand
TCTTTATGTCGCGGGCGTACCAGTTCGCGCAGGAGCCCGAGTCGCAAGTCAGGATGCAGTCGTCGGACAGTCGGCTGACAGCTCCCAGAACACGCGCTGCGGATTCACCGGCACGGCGCTCATCATGACCCGCGCTTCGAGCACCTTCGAACCAGCGGACGATGCCTTCCTCAATGCCGGCGCGCCAGCGCATCGTTGTTGCTTCTGCTTCAGCAACGTCAGCGCCGCGGCACTCGCCCTGCCCCTGCCGAACGAAGTGACGAAGAAACACTCGATGACTCGCCCATCCGGCGATGTCAGCACCGCATAGCCCCCGGTGCCGCCGGTGGCCGTCGAATGCCTACGGCGCCTCCGCTGCCTCCCCAGCCTCCCCGTCGTCATCCGCCTCACCAGCCGCTACCGCCCACGCCGAGGCGGATCTCCACAGCGGGCGGATCGCTGTAAGTGCCGGCGAAATGCTGACCGTCGATAGTCGCTTGGATCGGCCCGCTCATTGCGCGTTCCAAGTCCCGCATGGCTGCGCCCCTCCTCCAGCAATCGCAGGTTCCCCGAGCGTCCGGCGAACAGAGAAACGGCCGCCGCGGCAAAGCACAGGCGTTTCCATCCCGTCGGGGGCCGCAGGCTCGATGAAGATGGGACCGGCACATCGCCAGGTCTCCTTCGACACCCGCCGCGTCGTCGTAGGAATGAATCGCGGGACCCACGGCCTAGCGTCCACGGGCTTGCCAGAATGGCACGTTCGACGCCTTCCATCGCAGGCCGGCACAAATGAAAGCCACGCGCTGGCCGGCGGGGTGCCCCATCGAACCGCCCATCGCTAGCGAGTTGTAGGTGCGCGCTGGCAGAGCCCGCATCAAAACACCGTCGCGAAGTAAGGCGCATTGGTGCTGGAGGCGATCTGGCGCAACGTTCACTGTAGGACCTCCTCTATACGTCAAGGAGACACTCAATGGCTGATGATCGAATCGATACCCGTGTGCCCGTTGAGGCAGAGTCGCATCCCGCCGCGACAGGAGTCGGAGCCGTGGTCGGCGGCGTTGCCGGTGGCGTGGCTGGCGGCGCGGCCGCCGGCGCGGCGGTTGGTGGAATGACCGGACCCGTGGGCGCGGCCGTTGGCGCAGCAATTGGCGCCGTCGCCGGGGCTCTTGTCGGCAACCGTGTCGCGAAGGCTGACCCCGTTGCGGAGGACGCTTACTGGCGCGACAACTACGCCGGGCGCCCCTATGTGGAGGCAGGATCAAGCTACGATGACTATTCCCCCGCCTATCGCTATGGCGTGGATGCTTATTCGCGCTTTCCGGACCGCCAGTTCGACGAGATGGAACCGGAACTGAGCCGAAACTGGAGCACCGCCCATGGACGCTCTTCGCTGGAGTGGGATCGTGCCAAGCACGCGTCTCGCGACGCGTGGCAGCGCCTGAGCGACACAGTGGAGCGCGCGATACCAGGCGACTCCGACCACGACGGCCGCTGAGGGGCGGATCAGAGGCGACTCGCCTCGCTCGGCAAGGTTCAGCCCCTCATCGCGTCAAAAGCTGGACTTTGCTGATCTTGGCTCCTTGCAGGGAGACCCCGCCTCCACCCCACATTCGTCAGCGCAGATCCGACCACAGACTGTTGGATCGTGTTGGTGTCGATGTAGCCGGTGACGCCCAGGGTCGCGTATGGCAGCGGCCGACATCTGCACGCGACTGCTCGGACCCACCGCGCATGGGCCTGCATCGCCATACGCTCGAAGGCGCTGCCCTCAAGGGCTCCGAGATGAGCTTCCCGTCGGTCAAGCGCTTCGTTCGGGACTGATGCGGGTCCGGCCGGCGGAGTCGTCACTTCGGTGGTCGACCAGGCGAAGATTGAAAAACGCTGGCAGGCTCGACGACTTCCCACTCGCCAGGCTGCCCCTCGCGAAGCTCGGAATCGCTCCTGACTGCGATGGGCCGCTTGGTCATGAGAAGGCTCCTGACTGAATGTCCAGAAATGCTACCCAACGCGCACGGCATTCGCGCGAATTTCCGCGATGCCAGCATGCATTGCTGTCGCCGGCTGGTTCGGCAATACAGCACAGACTTCATCGCGTTCAAGGCGGCTGCGCGCGCGCGCCCTGACCGGGCGGGAGATGAATCAGGGTGAGCGCGAGCCAGCGTATCTCATGTGCTCCGGCACTCTGGATCAGGCGGAGACTCTCCAACTCCTGCACGAACTCCCGCAATCGGTCGACCACCTCTTGCGAGAAGGCAACGCGTTGCCTCGTGCCCCCCCGGATAGCGCGGAGCGCGTCTTCCGGGGCCGAAGCCTTGCGCCCGGCGCGAGTCGCCCAGTAGAGCCGGACCAGCAACTGCGCGTGGGCAATGGTGAGCGTCCTCTTGGCCGGGCCGAGGAGAGTGCCCAGTGCCGATGAGAATGCGGCAACGCTTGAATCCGACCAGCCTCTGGCGGCACGGACCGCATCGAGCAGCGTTCCGACCAGCGCCCAACTGGGCAAGCGCACCCACCGCGGCTGCACGTCGCTCGCGACCTCCAAGGTCGCCAGGCGGACGGCGGCTGCCAGATCTCCCCTGATGTATTCGGCCACGCCCAGTACTGGCGACCAAGGGTAGATCTCATTGCAAAACGCGATGATTTCGCTTTGCGTCTTTCGGCCAGTCGCAAGCGCCTCCAGCACCGCACGAAAGGCCAACTGCTCGTCCTTCGTGGGTGCCCACCGCCCTTCGCCTGGCAAAAGGCTTTCTACCTTGGGCGCAAGGTCATCCAGCACGCCTCGCCGCAGCGCCCAGAGCATCCGTCTCCCACTCGAAGGCAGGAGAGCGTGGGGATGAAAGGAGTTCCAGATCACCACCTGGCTCGCAGGGCTAAGCTGGGCCATCCCGGCATCGAAGGCGGACTGACAGGAAGCGACCAACCCGATGTACTCGCGCACGGTCAGGCGGCGCTCGCCTCGCAAGAAGGCGCGCTCGGAAGCAGGCGCTTCGCTGACCATTGCTCGGTACCCCAGTGCCTGAGATCACTAAGTTTCGCACCAACGACCAAATCGTGGTGCTGCATTCCTCCCCCTGGGGACGCCCCGGATCCCTTCAACCTGCAAGAAATCGTGACTGGCGTGACAAGCGCAACCCGGCTTGCGCCATGAACTTCTCGGTCAGGAAAAGGGTGCCATCCGTGGGTGATCCACACTTGACCGTTCTGGCGTCTGGATTCCATCTACCGCCGCCCCGGCTTTCCCGAGCACATGGGCCTTGAGGAATCGGTCGACCGCCAGCATTGATGCGCGCTCGCCGAACTCGAAGACCCAGGCGATGGATACAGCCAGAGCAGCGCAGAGCGCTCCGATGGCGATGAATGCGAGCTTGCCCCCGCGGTCACGGAGTTCGACTTGCACAATCAGCCAGGACATCGGAAAGATGAGCACCCACAGATGCGTGAGGTAGAGCGAGAACGACAATTTTCCGAGAAGCAGCGAGAGCGACGCCGAAAAGAACCTTCGCATCCAGTTGCTGGCGTAGACCGACAGAACGATCAGTGCGCATAGGCTCATCGCGATCGGCCAAGGCAGCGCGTTGGCCCCACGCCAGCCTACCAGCGCGAGTATCGCGATGACCAGCAGCAAGGCTGCGGGCTGGATCCGCGGCACCGCTCGCAGGCGATCCAGCCAACCTGCGGACCGGGCATATGCCAGCCCCATCCCGAACAGGAAAAGGAAGAAGAACGAGTTCAACGCCAGCAGCGCGACGGCTGCGACACCCAGCACCGCAATCGGGTACCTGAGCGAACGCCAGACGTAGCAAAACAGGAAGACGATGAACGAGCCGATGAGCTCGTAGCTCATGGTCCACAGAAAGGGGTTGTACGAGTGCTCGGGTGTGTGCGCTGCGTAGACGCCGTAAAGAACATACTTCAAGAGGCGATAGATCGATGTGTCGACCTGCAGCATCAGGCCGAGCCACTCCTCGTTTCGAAGCACGATGGACGCTTCGCGGTGATGGTCGAGGCCGAGTGTCAGGATGACCCATACGCCGAAGCACGAAAGGAAGATCGGAATCGTCAGCCGCAGATAGCGCTTCACCGCCAGACGGTCGATGGCGCGGGGGTCATTGTGCCTGAAGAACTGACTGCTCAGCGCATCGCCTGAAAGAATGAAAAAGATGAAGACTGCGTACTGCCCGTTGAGCAAGGCGTAGCTGAGCGGCGAAAGAATTTCGGGTACGACGCCCCCGAGCATTTGCACGAAGACGTGATACAGGACCACCGCCAACGCGGCCCAGCCGCGAAGGCCATCGAGTTCCAGATTTCTATTGCGAGGCAGCTGAAGGCGAAGGGTGGACGATAAAGTGCTCATTGATTGGGTTCTGGGCTTCGCCCGAGAAGCGCGCCGATCCGCCGATTCCCGAAGAGGCACCGGTGACGACCGCGAGTGGGCGGATCGTGAGGTCGGTCGCCATTGGCGTGCGACCTCGCGCTCAGTGCTTCATCGAACTGGGCAGTATCGCAAAACACGCCGGTTCAGCGGGTTCGCGGAAGAGTTTGGCTTTCATACACCTCCTTCGCAGTTTCCATCAACGGCGGCGACTTGGGAGAACCTACATACCACGCGGTGCGCAGGTCATGGGCCGTGCTCCGATTCCAACGTGGGAACGCTCCTACTTCATAGCTATCTCACCGCCGACACCGCCTCGCTCCCGGAATCGAAAGCCTCTCGCCTTTCCCAGCTGCAGGATGGCGACATCCTCAAGAACGAGTTCATGGCGAATTGAAGATGGAGGTCGCATGCCCCCGATCAGCGAGCAAGCGGATGACGCGTTGGGATCCATGCCGACGACCAACACGTCGGCCTATGCCAATCATTCGGTCATCCTGACCGCCTTTGACCGCTTTGCATCACGGGTGACTCGGTGGGCGGGCTCACCGGTCGCGTTTGCGCTTGCCTTGGCCTCCGTTGCCCTCTGGGCCGCATTGGGGCGCTATTTCGACTACTCGGAGAACTGGCAGCTCGTCATCAACACGGGCATCACCATCGTCACGTTCTTGATGGTGTTCATGATTCAGCAGAGCCAGAACAAGGACAGCATCGCATTGCACTTGAAGCTCAACGAGTTGCTGGCCGCGAGCAAGCAGGCCAGCAATCGCATGATCAGCATCGAAGACCTGGACGAGCAGGACCTGCGAGACGTCGTGGAGTTCTACGTCCGCCTGGCGGCGCGTGCCAAGCATGGCGGGAAGGGGGAGAAACGCACTCCATCGACGAAGAGGGAATGCCAACCGACAGGCAGCCCGAGGCAGGTCAAACGCCACCGTCCGAGGCCCGGGCGCGTGCCACGGAAGCGGGTTCGCAGACTTCCGTCCCAGGAAACGACATCCCCGCCGACGAACCAGAGCGGCGTCGCCTTGAATTGGCTTCCTGAACATCTGTTTGCGCCATCGCCTGCGCCTGCGCGGCCTGCACCTGAACCTGCATCAGCGGCGCCAGCCCTCGGCGCCCACGGGCCCGACCGGAAGCACCGTCTTGGCCTGGGGCGGGCCGGGTGTGCTTTCGGCCATCGCGCCGACCGACAACGTGGAGAATTCCTTCGTCCCGCTCGATGTGGCGCACATCTACACCCTGTAGCCGAGCCCGGGAACGTCCCTTTTTGCCCGTGCGCAGGCCCGGGGCATGGTCGGGCATGCGGTCACCACCCTGACCGTTGTCGAGGTCACCGGTGGTGGGTGGTGCGCGCTGTGCAGTGGCGCGAGGTGCTGTCGGGTCAGCCAGTGACCAACGCCAGCTTCACCACCACCGGCTCGGCGCTTAAGTGATCCGCGACGTCGCGGCGCCTTTGGCCACGCATAGCCAAGTACGTCCACAAGGTCTTGCACGGCGCCAAAGCAGCCGACCTAGTCTCGCGCTACGGATTGCGCGTGATCGGCCAGCCACTTGATGAATCCGTTGGCGAGGACCCACCGACGGCGGCACGTCGATTCCCAGGGTGCTGGCGGTCTTCATGTTGACGATGAGATCGCGTTGAGGGCACTTTTCGAACGATGAAGTCGGCTGCAGACATGCCCGAGAATGTCCGCATGCCCCACGCCGTCTCCCAACTCCGCGCCGCGCGTCTGGCGCGCAGCGCGAAGCCCTTTCTCGCCCGTGGTGGTTTCAAGCGCGAACGCTGCGCGGACTGCCGGCTGGTACCCAGCCACTGCATGTGTGCCTTTCGCCCGTCGCTGACCACACGCGCAGGGGTGTGCCTGCTCATGGCCGATATTGAGCCGCTCAAGCCAAGCAACACGGGCTGGCTGGTCGCCGACGTGGTGCCCGATACCTTCGCCTTCGGCTGGACACGCACGGAAACCGATCACGCTCTTCTAGACCTGCTGGGGGACCCGCAGTGGCAACCCTATGTGGTGTTTCCGGGGCAGTATGCGGCGCCCGAGCGGGTGGTGCGCACCGTACAGCCGACTGACAGCCTCCTTGGCGATTCCGGCAAACGCCCGCTGTTCATCCTACTGGACGCGACCTGGTCAGAGGCGCGCAAGATGTTTCGAAGAAGCCCTTACCTGGACGGACTGCCGGTGCTAAGTCTGGAGCCTCACCAGATCTCGCGATACAGTCTGCGCCGCTCCGGCCGCGACGACCACTTCTGCACCAGCGAGGTGGCCGCACTGTGCATGAAGCTGGCGGGCGAACGGATTGCCGAGCAAACTCTGGAGGCCTACCTGGCGGTTTTCACCCACCACTACCTGCATGCGAAAAATCAGCAACCCATCGCCTGGGATGGCGCTGCCCACCAGCGCTTGCGCGAGCTGTCTCTCCTGCTACCCGATGGACGAGGTGCAGGCATCGAGACAACTCAGGAGGCCCTCAGGTGCTTTGGGTAGATCCGGGTTTGGTTCTGCCTGCCAACGAAAAGGTCCCGCCGAGCAAACCGCTAAACGCTGATCCAGCGCGCACGTCAGATCTTCGCGACCGACACCGACGAGCGCGCCATCGCAACGGCCCGCCGGGGCATCCACTCGGATGGGATCATCGAAGAGGTCTCTCCCGCGCGACTGCGTCGATTCTTCATCCGGCAGCAGGATCACTACCGTGTCGCGACATCGGTGCGCGAGCCGGTCCTGTTCGCGGTGCACAACCTGCTGCGGGACCCGCCATTCTCGAGACTGGATCTGATCTGCTGCCGCAATCTGCTGATCTATCTCGATCGAAAGGCGCAAGCACGCGCGCTTGAACTGTTCCGCTCTTCGCTCCGCCCGGGCGGGTACCTGTTCCTCGGAACGTCGGAGTCGACCGAGGCCGTCGGCGACTTGTTTGTTCCGATCGACAAGAAGAACCGCATCTTCCGGGTCAATCCGGACTTGCCAACGAGCCGCCACATCCCCTGGTTTCGCCAGCGGATCGAGACCCGCAGGGCGACCGTGTCGCTGGGAGAGCGAAGCGCAGGGAGCTTCCCAGCTTCACCGAACTGCATCAACGCGCGCTCGAGCAGTACGCGCCCCCCAGCGTGCTGATCGACAAGGACTGCACGGTCCTGCATTTGTCGAACGGCGTGGGCCGATTCCTCGAGCGCCCCAGCGGCGAGCCGTCCGACAACCTGCTCGTCAACGTCCGCGAGGATCTGCGGCTGGAGCCGCGCACGGCGCTTTTCAAAGCCGCTCGATCGAAGCGCAGTGTCAAGGCGCGGCTCCCACAGCGAGATCGCGATGGGCGCCAGTGCTATCTCAGCATCATCGTCAAGCCCTTGCCATCGGAATGGGCCGCTTCCGCACTGACGCTGGTCGTCTTCGACGAGGTCGAGGAATGCATGCGACCCGGCGACGGCGAGCCGCCGGACTCTGCTTGATCCGCCAGCTCGAGGACGGGATCTGCCAGCTCAAGCTGCACTTGCAGGACACCATCGAGTCCGCCGAGACTTCGACCCAGGAACTCAAGGGCTCGAACGAGGAGTTGCAGGCAATCAACGAGGAACTGCGCTCGGCGACGGAAGAGCTGGAGACGAGCAAGGAAGAGCTGCAGTCCACGAACGAGGAGCTCGTGACCGTCAACTACGAACTCAAGGTCAAGGT
>NZ_JBFUIU010000413.1:0-8033 GCF_056401695.1 Variovorax sp. P4_D9 | reverse complement strand
TCGGTGTGCAGGCCGGCGTGATGGAAGTCGACGGCCCGCGGCTGGCGTCCATCGAGGTCGATGGCGAGCAGCAGGCCGTCGACCTGCTGCTGCTCGGCATCGGCGCCGTGCCCGAGACGGCGCTGGCAGAGGCTGCCGGTCTGGAGTGCGCCGATGGCATCGTGGTCGACGCCTACATGCAGACCAGCGACGAGGCCGTGCTCGCGGTCGGCGATTGCACCCGCTTCCCGGACCGCCGCGCCGGCCGAGTGCTGCGGCTGGAATCGGTGCAGAACGCCAACGACCAGGCGCGCACCGCGGTCGCAACCTTGACCGGCGCCCCCAGGCCGCACGATGCGGTGCCGTGGTTCTGGTCGGACCAGGGCGCGATGCGGCTGCAGATGGCCGGCCTGGTGCCCGCGCCGGGTACGGCCGGCCACCAGACGGCGAAGCGGCCCGGGGCCAACCCGGCCGCGTTCTCGCTGCTGCACTACGTGGACGGCCAGCTGCGCTGCGTCGAATCGGTGAATGCGCCGGTCGACCACATGATGAGCCGCAAGCTGCTGGAAGCGGGCCGCAGCCCCGACCCGGCGGTCGCGGCCGATCCGGCCGTGCCGCTCAAGGCGCACTTGGCTTAAGCGACCGCGTGCGAGCTCAGGAAACGTCTGCCGAGCGGGGCGCCAAGTTCTTGCGAATCTCGGCGTCCATCATCCGGGTGCCGGCCGCCAGCGCGGCCTCGTAGGTGTCGGCGCCATACTCGGCCGCGCGCACCACCTTGTGGGGGACGCCACCGGCGTCGCATTCGAGCAGTGTCCAGAGAAAAGACCCGGGCGCCGGCTCGTCGATAACGAGTTTGATCGGATTCTTCATGCCCCCAATGGTGGACGTTCGCGAGGGCGATTTCTGTAGGCCGGCGCCTACATTACGTCGGAAGGCGCTGCGGTCAATAGCGGTAGGGATTGTCGGGACGTCGGTCGTAGCGGTTCGGCACGCCGTCGCCGTCGCGATCGCGGTCGTAGCGGTTCGGTACGCCGTCGTGGTCGCGATCGCCCCAACCGTGGCGATAGGCGCGGCGATCATCGCCCTGCGCATACCAGCCATAGGAAGGCTGCACCGGTCGCGGCACCACCACATAGCCGCGCGGCGGAGGCGGCGGCGCCGGGATCACCATCACGCGGTTGTCGTAGGGCTGGGCCTGGGCCGGGGCGGCCAGCAGGCTCAGCGACAGCAGGCCAGTGGTTCCGATGGCGACAAGGATCTTGTTCATCGCGGTCTCTCTTTCGTTATCTGGATGAAGCTTCATGCTGCGCGCCGCATGTGAAGCTGGCGTAAGGCCGGTGCGAAATCTTGTGTCGTATGGGTTCGCTTCTGTTGCTCAACGCGCTGGAGCTCGTTCACGTCGACTGCGCGTGGGACTTGTGACGAAACATGTAATGTTAGTTAAAATGTATTACATGAACACCGAAAGAGATAACTTCCACGACTGGGCCCGGGACAGGTCCGACTCGACGTCGTTCTCGGGCCTGCACCGCTCGGAATTGCACGACCTATCCAGCCACCCGCGCGTGCGCTGGAGCCGGCTGCTGTTCCTGGCCGTGCTTGCGGTGCTGCTGGGCGTCGGGTTCAAGTACCTCGTCGGGCTCTAGCCGCCGGACGCGGCCGCCGCCTTCGATGCGGAGGCCTTGCCATCCGTCCTGGCACTGCGCCATCATCCCGCTGCGCGCGTCGCGGACCTCTTCTCCAAAGGCATAGAGCCGGGTCCCCGGCGATGGGCAGACGGTATGGCGCACCTTGCCTTAGGCTCGATTCATTCACCCTTGGCGGCACCTGCCGCCTCATCGGAGAGGAAGCACATGAGCAGCATCACGACCCGGGACGGCACGCAGATCTACTACAAGGACTGGGGCAAGGGGCGCCCGGTCGTCTTCTCCCATGGCTGGCCGCTGACGGCCGACGCTTGGGATGCGCAGATGGTGTTCCTCGGCGAGCGCGGCTATCGCGTGATCGCGCACGACCGGCGTGGCCATGGCCGCTCCAGCCAGCCGTGGGACGGCAACCACATGGACGCCTACGCCGACGACCTGGCCGAACTGATGAACACGCTGGACATCCAGGACGCGGTGATGGTGGGCCATTCCACCGGCGGCGGCGAGGTGACGCGCTACATCGGACGCCACGGCACCGCGCGGGTCGGCAAGGYGGTGCTGCTGGGCGCGGTGCCGCCGCTGATGCTGAAGACCGAGGCCAATCCCGGCGGCCTGCCGATCGAGGTCTTCGACGGCATCCGCGCCGGTGTCACGGCCGACCGCTCGCAGTTCTTCAAGGACCTGACGACGCCGTTCTACGGCTACAACCGGCCGGGTGCAAAGGCCTCGCAAGGCGTGCGCGATTCGTTCTGGTTGCAGGGCATGCTGGGCGGCCACAAGGGCCTACTGGACTGCATCAAGCAGTTCTCCGAGACCGACTTCACCGAGGACCTGAAGAAGTTCGACATCCCGACCTGGATCGCCCATGGCGACGACGACCAGATCGTGCCGATCGGGGCCTCGGGCCTGTTGTCGGCCAAGCTGGTGAAAGGCGCGACCCTGAAGATCTATCCGGGGGGCTCGCACGGCCTGGCGACCACGCAGGTCGACGAATTCAACGCCGATCTGCTGGCGTTCATCGAGCGCTGAGCCGAAGAGTTTTCCCCCGGGCGCCGGGGTGCCTGTTTTGCGGGCAATGCGGTGGCAACCCGCATGGAATCTGGGCCCGTGCTCCGGCCTCCACGCACTTCGCACAGCGTTATCCACAGAAGCGCGGCACAAGTCGGCGCCGGGCGCGCGGGCTACTTGACCTGCTGCTTGACCAGCTTGCGCGCCAGCGTGCGGCGATGCATGCCGAGCCTGCGGGCCGTCTCGGAGATGTTGAAGCCGGTTTCCGCCAGGGTTTCGTGGATGCGCTCCCATTCGAGCGTCTTGATCGAGGTCGAGCGATTGGTCAGCTCGATGTCGGTGTCGCCTTCGGCGCGGCCGAAGGCGGCTTCGATGTCGTCGGTGTTGGAGGGCTTGGCCAGGTAGTGGCAGGCGCCCAACTTGATCGCCTCGACCGCCGTGGCGATGCTCGCGAAGCCGGTCAGCACGACGATCAGCATAGCCGGGTCGTGCCGGTTCAGGAGTTGAACGCAGGCCAGTCCCGAGGCCTCGCCGCTGAGCTTGAGGTCGACAACTGCGTAGCGCGGCGAACGGGTCTGGAGCAGGGTCGCGACCTCGTCGCGGTCGGCCGCCAGCAGCACCGTGTAGCCGCGCCGCTCGAACGAGCGGCCGAGCGTGCGGGCGAAGGCTGCGTCGTCTTCGACCAGCAGCAGAAGGCGTTCAGCTTCCATTTCCTTCGTCTTCCTCCTCTTCGAGAATGATCGACGCCAGCGGCAGGGTGAGGGTCACCTCGGCGCCGCCTTCGGGGCGGTTGCGTGCGCTGACCTTGCCGCCCAGCGTGCGCGCCACGTTGACGACCAGGAACAGCCCCAGCCCCCCTTCGGGTCGGCCCTTGGTCGACAGATAGGGCTTGCCGAAGTCGGCCAGCATGCCGGGGGCGAATCCGGGGCCGGCATCGGTGACTGTGAGCCGCAGGGTGTCGCCGTCGTGGGTGGCTTCGAGCCGCACCCAGTCGGGCGAGGCCTGGAGCGCATTGTCGAGCACGTTGCAGAGGGCCTGCTTCAGGGCCGAGTCGGAAACCATCGGCAGGTCGTGGCCGAAGCGATTCTCGTACTCGAAGACCAGCACCGGCCGCGTCGTGCGCCACTCTTCGGCCAGGTCGTCGAGGAAGGTGCGGACCGTGGTCTCGAGCGAGGATTCGCCGCGCGCCTCGCCGGCCGACAGCAGGATGCTGCTGAGGATCGTCTTGCAGCGCTGCACCTGGGCCTGCATTTCGATGATCTCGTCGAGCAGTTCGGGGTCGGACGTGAAATGTGGCAGGTGACGCCAGTCGCCGAGGATCACCGACACGGTGGCCAGCGGCGTGCCCAGGTCGTGCGCGGCGCCCGAGGCCAGCAGGCCCATGCGCACGATATGTTCTTCCTCGGCGGCGCGCTCCCGCAGCGCCGCCAGTCGCGCGTCGCGCGCCCGCAGGTTGCGGCTGATGCGGTTGATGAACACCACCAGCAGGGCCGCGTTGAGGCCGAAGCAGATCAGCATGCCCAGGATGTACGGGCTCAGCAGCCCGCGCCCGTGCTCGATCGGCAACTCGAGCGGGCCGCTGAAGATCGCCAGTCCGGCGAAGCAGACGCTGGTGATGCCGACGATGGTCCAGGTCGACCAGGCCTCCAGCAGCACCGCACCCAGGATCACCTGCAGCAGGTACAGGAAGACGAAGGGATTGGCGGCACCGCCGCTGAGGTAGAGCTGCGCGGTCAGCATCGCGACGTCGACCAGCAGCGCGACGAAGAGCTCGCCGTTGCTGACGTCGCGATGGATGCGCCAGCGCAGCTGGCTGGCGGCATTGAAGGCAGCCAGGAAGGCCAGCACCGCCAGCATCTGGTCGAGCGGCAGGCGGATGCCGAAACCGTAGTGCACCACCGCGATGGTCGCCACCTGGCCGACCACGGCCATCCAGCGCAGCTGGATCAGCTGCTGCATGTTCTCCAGGCCGGTGGCGTCGCCGCCTTCAGTCTCGCGCGCCATCCCGTGCCTCCTCACCGTCATTCTGCGGCCGGCGCTGCTCGCGGACGACGTACCAGGCCGCGCCGGCGACCATCAGCGCCAGCGCGTACCAGGTGAGGGCGTAGACCAGGTGGTTGTTGGGGAATGAGATGACGGTCATGCCGCCACGCGGCGGGCCCGGCGCCGAGGCGTCGGCGTCGACGAAGTAGGGCGCGACCTCGCCGAGGCCGCGCGCCTGGGCAATCGCCTGGACGTCGCGCGAATACCAGCGCTGCGCATCCGGGTCATTCTTGCGCAGCAGCGCACCATTCGGCTCGCTCATGCGCAGCAGGCCGCTCACGGTGATCGGGCCGTCGGGCTCCTGGACGCCGCGGGCGGCCGGGTCCTTCTGCGGCGGTGCGACGAAGCCGCGGTTGACCAGCAGCAGCCGGCCGTCGGCCATGCGCAGGGGCGTCAGCACCCAGTAGCCGCTGCCGAGTTCGGTAGTCGCCTGGACCAGGGTCTCGCGCTCGTGGAGGAAGGTGCCGGTGACGCCAACATGGCGGTACTCGTCGTCCGCCCGGTTGACGCCGGCCCAGCGGTCGGGCCCCGGCGCCTCGGTGGCCGGGGCATGCACACGCTGGTCGACCCGTGCGATCAGGTCCAGTTTCCAGGCCCGGCGCTCCAGCTGCCAGGTGCCGAGCGCGAAGAAGCCCGCGAAGGCCAGCATCGCGCAGGACGCCAGCGCGAGCCGCGGAAGAAGTCTCTTCACCGAAGCGCCGCGCCTGTCCGCATCAGGGCATCTTGTGCGTCTCGGGCATCAGGCCCGGCATCATGTTGTGATTCAGGTGGTACATCACCCACAGCGAGCCGCTCAGCGTGATCACGACCAGCACCACGGTGAAGATCAGGGCCAGCATGGTCCAGCCGCTCTCCGACTTGGCGTTCATGTGCAGGAAGTAGATCATGTGCACCACGATCTGCACCGCCGCGAACGCGAGCACCACCAGGGCCGTGGTGCTGCTCTTCTCGAACACATTGCCCATCACCAGCCAGAAGGGGATCGCGGTCAGGATCGCCGACAGGATGAAACMCGTCATGTAGCCCTTGAAGGTGGCGTGGGGCGCACCGTCGTGCGCATGGTCGTCATGGCCGCCGTGGTCGGCGTGTTCGTTGTGCGCACTCATGGCAACACTCCCATCAGATACACGAAGGTGAAGACGCCGATCCAGACCACGTCCAGGAAGTGCCAGAACATCGACAGGCACATCAGCCGGCGGCGGTTGTCGGCGACGAAGCCGCGCTGCCCCAGCTGCACCATCAGCACCACCAGCCAGACCAGGCCGAAGGTGACGTGCAGGCCGTGGGTGCCGACCAGCGCGAAGAAGGACGACAGGAAGGCGCTGCGCTGCGGCACCGCGCCTTCGTGGATAAAGTGCGCGAATTCGTAGAGCTCGACCGCGATGAAGCCGGCGCCGAACAGGGCAGTGACGACCAGCCAGACCAGCGTCGCCTGCATGCGCTTGCGCTGCATCTCGATCATCGCGAAACCGTAGGTGATCGAGGACAGCAGCAGGAAGGTGGTGTTGAGCGCCACCAGCCTGAGGTCGAACAGGTCGGCGCCCGAGGGACCGGCCGCGAAGCTGCGGCCCAGCACCGCGAAGGTCGCGAACAGGCAGGCGAACACCAGGCAGTCGCTCATCAGGTAGAGCCAGAACCCGAGCAGGGTGCCGTTCTCGGGGTGATGCTCGCCCTGCACGTGGAAGCGCGGGTCCGGATGGGCGCCCAGGGCGCCGGCGGGGGAAAGAACGGTGGTATCAGACATGGCCGGCGAGCAGGCGGGTACGGGCGCCTTCGGTGCGGACGACTTCCTCGGTGGGGATGTGGTAGTCGCGCTTGTAGTTGAAGGTATGAACGATCACGGCGATCAGCATGGTGGCGAAGCAGATGCCGGCCAGCAGCCACATCTGCCAGATCAGCGTGAAGCCGCAGGCCGCGGCCAGGGCGGCGATGACGAAGCCGGCGCCGGTGTTCTTCGGCATGTGGATCGGGATGAAGCCTTCGAGCGGCCGCACGTAGCCGTGCTTCTTCATGTAGGTCCAGGCGTCGTTGTCCTGCACCCGCGGCGTGAAGGCGAAGTTGTAGGCCGGCGGCGGCGAGGAGGTCGACCACTCGAGCGTGCGGCCGTCCCACGGGTCGCCGGTCAGATCGCGCAGCGAATCGCGGCGCACGTAGCTCACTACCAGCTGGATCAGAAACGAGGTGATGCCCAGCGCGATCAGCACGGCGCCGAAGGCCGCGATCTGGAACCAGATCTGGTAGGACGGATCGTCGAAGTGGCTCACGCGGCGGGTCACGCCCATCAGGCCCAGCACGTAGAGCGGCATGAAGGCGAAGTAGAAGCCCACCACCCAGAACCAGAACGAGCATTTGCCCCAGAACGGGTCGAGCTTGTAGCCGAAGGCCTTCGGGTACCAGTAGGTGATGCCGGCCAGCAGGCCGAACAGCACGCCGCCGATGATCACGTTGTGGAAGTGGGCGATCAGGAACAGGCTGTTGTGCAGCACGAAGTCGGCCGGGGGCACCGCCAGCAGCACGCCGGTCATGCCGCCGATCACGAAGGTGATCATGAAGGCGATGGTCCACATCATCGGCAGCTCGAAGCGGATGCGGCCCTTGTACATCGTGAACAGCCAGTTGAAGATCTTCGCGCCGGTCGGGATCGAGATGATCATCGTCGTGATGCCGAAGAACGAATTGACGCTGGCGCCCGAGCCCATCGTGAAGAAGTGGTGCAGCCACACGAGGTACGAGAGGATGGTGATCACCAGCGTGGCGTAGACCATCGAGGTGTAGCCGAACAGCCGCTTGCCGCAGAACGTGGCGACCACTTCGGAGAACACGCCGAAGGCCGGCAGGACCAGGATGTAGACCTCGGGGTGGCCCCAGATCCAGATCAGGTTCACGTACATCATGGCGTTGCCGCCGAAGTCGTTCGTGAAGAAGTTGGTGCCGACGTAGCGGTCGAGCGACAGCAGGGCCAGCACGGCGGTCAGCACCGGGAAGGCGGCGACGATCAGGATGTTGGTGCAGAGCGCGGTCCAGGTGAACACCGGCATCTTCATCAGCGTCATGCCCGGGGCGCGCATCTTGACGATGGTCGCGATCAGGTTGATGCCCGAGAGCAAGGTGCCGACCCCCGCGACCTGCAAGGACCATATGTAGTAGTCGACCCCGACGTCGGGGCTGAACTCCAGCCCCGACAGCGGCGGATAGGCGAGCCAGCCGGTGCGCGCGAACTCGCCGACGAACAGCGAGGCCATCACCAGCCCGGCGCCAAAGGTGGTCATCCAGAAGCTGAAGTTGTTCAGGAACGGGAAGGCGACGTCGCGGGCGCCGATCTGCAGCGGCACCACGAAGTTCATGAGGCCCGTAACC
>NZ_JBFUIU010000412.1:0-8062 GCF_056401695.1 Variovorax sp. P4_D9 | reverse complement strand
GCCGTGCCTCGATCGTCCTCTGGGCGTAGTCGACCATCGCGAGCCGCGCTTCGTGGCCGGAGGGCGGCAGCTGACGCGTCACGGGATCCCGGTAGATGAGTCCATCGACCCACTTCTTCAGTTGGACATGGTCGGCGCGCCCGAACCCGAGCAGGTCACAGATCGTCGACGTGCTGATCCGAGCCGTGAGATCCGTGATGATGTCGCCCTCGCCGGCGGCGAAGAAAGCGTCCATGAACTCCTGGGTAATGGCCCGCATCTGTGGCTCGCGCTCCAGGACCCGTCCGCGCATGAACCCCGCGTTGACCAGACCACGCAGCTGATCGTGCTTGGGAGGATCGCTGGTGCCCAGCGTGTTGCCCATGCGTGCCGGGTCGTCATCCAAGACGTTGCCGCGAGCCGAAGAGAAGCGCTTGGCATCGTTGCAAGCGTTCGAAATGTCTTCGTAACGGGACAGCGCCCAGCAGTTCGCCTTTTCGCACCAGTAAAGCGGGTGTTCGCGCCGGAGGACGGCGTAGTACGGGTAAGGGTTTTCCTGTACGTAAATCGAATATGGATCGAACTCGAAGGTTGCTTCGGATGCCATGTCTGTTCCTGTTGGTGAGGAAAGTCGCGCTTGGTCGATGTGGCTACTGTGATTGAATTCAATTTTGAATGCCATTAGGGATAACACCTAGATTGAATTCAATCGTGAATGCGTGTTAGGACTACACTCGAATCCAATCAACTGAACAGGAGGCGAGCGCATGCCGCCGATCACACAAAAGGCCCAGGTCATGGAGCGCGCCCTTCAGCAACTTCGGGCGAAGGTCGTGTCGGGCGAACTGATGCCGGGCGAGCAGATTCGCCAGCAGGAAATGGCCGAGGAACTGGGGGTTAGCCGAGTCCCGCTACGTGAGGCGCTGAACCTCCTCGCAGACCAGGGCCTCTTGGTTCACCGCCCCAACTCAGGCTACTTCGTGGCGAAGCGCGCGCCGAACGAACTGGCCCAAATCAGCCGTATCCTGCAGTTGCTGGAGAACGAGTTGCTGGGCTCCATTGCCTGGCCGAATGACGACTGCATCGCGGCGCTGAAGGAACTCAACGAGCAGATGCGCGTCGTCGCCACGGCCGCGGACTGGACCCCCCTCGTGCGACTCAACCGCGAGTTCCACCTGCAGATCTACTCGCTGTCGCCTTACCGGATCATCTTGGAAGAGGTGAAGCGTTTGTGGACGCTGGCGGATACATTCATTGCGACAAAGATGGCCGAGGTGAGCGCTCGGCTGCGCACCGTCGACGAACACGACCGGTTGATCGAGTGCCTGATTCGCCGCGATCGCGAGGTCTGCCTCCAGGCGATGGAAGTCCATCGCGCGAGCACCGCGAGCGGCTTGGCGCCGGAAACGCAACTTCGCCTCACCCATCCCGCGGCCGCGCTCACGGTTGGTCCGGCGATGAGCTGAAAGAGACCGGCGTGCGATGACGCTCATCTGCGCCTTGCGGGCGAAGGAGTGATTGGACGGTCGCGCATCGAAGACCTCGAGCGAATATCGGCTGTGGACGTGGGAGCCTCGCGGAAGCCGTCGCCGCATCCGCGGCGTCGTTCGCGCAGGAACAGGCCATACCCCAGCTCAGCATGGAGACGGACGAGTGCGTTGCCGGCGATGCCTGCGCCAAGGGGGCTAGCCTAGGAGGTATCTGGACACGTTTCGCGCTCCTCGAGAAGAACAGGCAAGTGAAGCTCAGATCGGAAGGGTGGGAACATTACTTCAACTGCCCACGCGAATGCGTCACCAAACGCTAGGGGGCTGGCATAGTATTCGACCTCAACTCGAAAGGACCCCGTGATCCCTGCCGACATCCTCGCTATCAATTCGATGACCAGGAGAGTCAATGAAACTCTCATCGGCTTGCAGAAGGAATGCCATAAGTTTTATGAGGCTCTGGCGCTGTCGACAAGCCACACGCTGCCCCCTGGCACAACGTTCACCGTTGGCCCTAAGTCGACGACCGGAGAGTGCTTCGGCACTGCATTCGATCTCGTCTCCAAATTCATCGCAGTAGACGACTTGCCTGCCGCGGTCGAGTACAAGGTCCGGGCCGTCGAAGGCGACTCCGCCTCCACTTTGCTTTGCTTCTATCAATGGCCCAGCGGGATCTTGACCCGCAGGCCGGACAGGTCGGACCCGATCTGCGAGACCCGGGACGAATACCTCGCGCACAAGTTGCTAGCACGGATCGTTCACGCAATCCTTAACTCTGACCGGTTCCGGCCGTCGACTCAGATGCACTAGCGCATGCTCGTTCAGGCAATCGAAGAACAGCACCAAGTCAGCGGCCGGTCCGAGCTCGCAAAGTGAGCTCCCTGCGTCGAACCCGATATTCCGCATCGCATTCGGCTCCCAGCTCATGGCCGACCGAACGCGGCTACTCAATGGGCAGGTGCCCATCCTTGATGAGACGCTGTGCAGCGATATTGACAGCTGACAGCGAGGCGAGTGAAGTCCGGTTCCGCGATGAGCTACAAAGATCCGAGGGGCGTCTGAATAGCCCAAGGTCGCTCAATTCCCCCGTACCCCTTTGCGGCCGCCACAGGCGTAGGCTGGTCCAGGTCAATCCGGACTGCGCGCATGACCCTCAATCTCGTCACGGGCGTCCCCAAGCGTCTGGTAGGCGCGAATCAGCGCCACTCTAATGACGTCTTGGTGAGTGGGCGCATCAAAGCTCCGATCGCTGCTCAGCGAATTGGCGGACACGGCTGCGGCAACGAGCTCCACGGCTTGCGAAAAGCGTGCTTCGTCGATTGCGGATCTTTCGTTCATGGGCACCCTCCGGTGAAAGCATTGGTGCATACCGCGACGGGCGGGGTAACGCCGCCATCAGTAGCCGAGACACACACCGAATCGACATGCTCATACGCGACTGTACGCCTGCGCGACGCGCTTCCCTGCATCCGACTGAGTTCGTTCATAGTTAGACCGAGATCCCATCAAGATTAAGGCCCAACTTTGACGGCGGCGCGCGCAAGTGGTTGATTCGATGAGAAAAACGGGCATCGTGATCGCGCCCTGCTGGGAGACCACCACCAAGGTAGGTCAGGGCGCGTCCCGCAATCGAAACGGACGATCGTCGCCAGGATAGGGCATCGGTCGCTACCCAACCGCTTGCCCTAGGCTGAGAGGCGGACGCGACACTCGACGTTGAGCGTTGTGCCTTCCTTCGACAAGTGATACGGTCGAAATCCGTCGTTCAACTCGACGACAACAGCACCCAAAGGAGGTATTCCATGGGAGACCAGAGACGCCCGCTGCGACCGGGAGAACTTGCCCCGGCGTTCGCGCTTCCGGCGGCCAACCTCGAAGGAATAGTCTCCCTCGACAGCTTGCGTGGTCGCCCGTTCCTGATTGGCTTCTATCGCGGGCTGCATTGCCCGTTCTGCCGGCGCCAGGTGCTTCAGCTTGCAGGCGTACAGCCGGCCTTGCATGCGGCGGGCGTAGAGACCGTGGCAGTGATCAACACGCCCCTGGACAACGCCCGCCTGTATTTCCGCCACCGGCCGACGACGGTGACGCTTTTGTGCGACCCGGAATGCGTCACGCACCGGGCCTTCGGCGTGCCGCGTGGCGAGTTCCTGCCGGATGGCAGCCTTGAGCAGCCCGAATGGCCCTATCAGGCAAGCATGGCGGAATTCGTCGCGTCGCGCATCAACCCTACCGGTGAGYTGSCGGAACCGYTACARCCGYTGGAAGCCCTCGCCGCAMTYAACGCCAWGGACGGCTTCGAGCTTGAAGAAGYCGACRAGGCGATCGTCGCGAACCACGGCACTCAGCTCGTCGGACACTTCCTGGTCGATGCGGCCGGCATCGTCGGCTGGGTGCAGATCGAGGCGCCCGACGGGCCGAACAGCCTCTCCATCTTCCCGAATGCGGCGGAGATCATTGCCGCCGCTGGCAGCCTTGGACGTTGACCTACGGCGGATCACCCGCCACCGTTTTGCTGCCAGGTAGCAGCCTCTGGCCATATGCAGCAACCGTTGCTTGCTGCATATGCCGTTGAGCGGTCAAGGGCGATGGACCGCAAGGGAGCCAGGTTCTGTACGTGACATACGAGCGCCGAATACCGTTGTGGGCATCTCCAGACACTCGGGAGTGGCTTCTTTCAGGCGGTCTATCTGCGGTTGATCAGTTCAAACGACATTTTCTCCGCAGCCGGTACCACTTCTCGTCGGGCCTTAGGATCACTTCCACCAGTTTCGGCAAACTGAAATATGAAGGCTCCACGTCGGTGATATCCCAGGCGGAAAACGCGGCTTCGACCTCGCTGCGGTAGGCGCCACGAATCAAGGGCCGAATCCGTCTTGGCCACACGAGCAGCAGCATAGTTGCGTTAGGTGCGGAGACGGCTGTGACTTCCTGCCCCATCGCGATCTGCTCTTCGGGTTGAAGGCCGTGGAATGTACCCGTATCGAGGATCAAACGGAAACCGTCGCCAATGCCTGCGCGGCCCAGCGCAGTCACGTCACCCCGGACGAGCTTCATCTCCACGCCTGCCCCGCGCACTCGATCACGCGCACGACGCAATGCTTTCTCGACGAGGTCCACGCCAGTCACCTGCCAGCCACGCTTCGCGAGCTCGATTCCCCAGATGCCGCTCCCGGTGCCGAGATCGAGCGCGCGTCCGTAAGGCGGCTGGCGGCCCCGCTCTTCGCGGTCGAACATCTGCGCCGCCTTTGCGACGAATGGCGGATCGGCGGCGGCGGCCTCCCACGGATGGAAGCCGATGGCGTAAGCCAGCCGGTAGTTCATGAGGCTCCGCCCCGTTGCAGGTTCGACATCACGACCTTGATCGTCTCCTGCAGGACGTCGGTCGGGCTGAATTCCACGATCTCGGTCCCCGTGTAATGCACCGGAATATGACCCGGAGGAACGTAGTACGCGTCCCCGGCCTCGAAGGTTTCCTTGTGGTCGGGAAAGACGAAGCTCACCTTGCCTTTGAGCACGTAGCCCCAACGCGGCAGTGGGCAGCGGTCGCCGGGCAAGCCGCGGAATAGTGCACCGAGCTCCGCGTCCGCCGTGTGCTTCTCGAAGCACACGGAATATCCACCTTCGAGGTGGCCGAGTTGCACATCCAATCCTTCGAGTTCCACTGAATGTGAAGCGGTGTTGCGCGATACCTTTGGCATGTCGTGTCTCCGTTAAGAGTCGGGCATGAAGACAAAGGTACCGATTCGGTGTGCTGCCTACATCGCGTGAACCGCCCAGCGTGCTGAAACGAAGCCATGGGTGTTTCCACCCATCTCATGTCAGATCAGCCGTTCGCGGTAGGCGAAGGCCGTTGCAGCTGAACGCGAAGACACGTCGAGCTTGTCGAAGATGTTGCTGAGGTGGCGATCGACTGTCCTGCTGCTCAGCGCCAAGTCCCGGGCGATTGCCTTGTTCGATAGGCCCGCGGCGACGTGGCGGAGCACTTCGAGTTCGCGTTTGGTCAGTCCATGCTCCGATCCGGACGCGGTCCCTCGAGCGAGTGCATCCACGCGAGCGAGGTCAGGCGCCGCGCGCAATTCGGAAAAGGCGCTTCGTGCGGCGTCCAACTCCAGCTCCGCGGTTTCCTCGTCCCCGAAGATGCGGCAAGCCTTTGCGATCAACACGCGCACGCGCGCGGCTTCGTAGGGGACCTCGAGCTGCCGCCATGCCTCGAAGGCCCGCCGCAGGGTACCGAGCGCCGCGTCCGGCTTCGCCTCGGCGAGTTCCAACGCACCGCGGGAGTGGGCGGCCAGTGCGTCGAGCAGTTCACTTCTGCGGCCCTTGGATGATTCTTCGATTTCGACACACGCTGCCCGGGCCTGGTCGGTACTTCCCTCGGTCAGGAGGATCTCCACGCTTGCTGGAAGCAGTTTGGCGCGACGAACCGGATCAGTGGTCTCCGAAAGCGCCCGTCGAATTGCGCTGGCCGCAGCAGTCGTTCTGCCCTGGGCGAGTCGCAACAGCGCGAGGCCAGGCTGCGGCTCGTAACCGTACCGGGCAGCCTCGCGATACGCGGCTTCCGCCTGATCGAAGTGCCCCCGCATCCGGTGCACCTCGCCTTGCAGGTACAGTGCGTGACCGGCGGCGGAACTGTTCATCGCCTTCGCGAATTGTGTCTTCGCCCACTCCGCTTCCTGCAATGCCAAGCGCCAGTCGCCCAGCAGTTGCGCGACCTCGGCGCGGTGGAGCAGGCATTGCCCCGTGTGCGCCACCATTTCCGGCTGCTGCTCGCACCATTCCGTCAGGGCTTGGGTCCAAGCTTGAGCGCGGCTCAGCTGGAACATATCCTGGCAGTAGGCGATGACGCTGCAGTACACCAGGCCCGTCACGACCGGGGAGAGCTCGGCGGCCGAGACGGATACCATCACTTCGTCCATGAGTCGCAAGCCCTCCTCGACGCGCCCCAGCTGAACCAGCGCATGTCCACGCTCGTGCGCGACAAGGGCGAAGAGATCCGCATCGCCGTGACGTTCGGCGATGCGTTCCGCTTTCTTCGCGATATCCGCCACGCCTTTCCAGTCCCGTTCCCCCGCACGCTTCAGAAGCGTGGGGACTATGAGGTAGCCGTGCTCCACGCTATCGCGCGGCCCGCTTTCGGCGAGGCGCTGCGCGCGACCGAACCAGCCAGCCGCGTGGCTGACCCGACCACGCACCGCGAGATTGATGCCGACCCAGAATGCACAGCGCGCGGCACGCGGCAGGTTGCGAGCGTGCTGGTGTGCGCGATGCGCCCGCTTCATGCATTCCAGGTGCTCGTCGTTGCGGCCCAGCATGTACGCCGCGACGGCCAGATGCTCCAAATCCTGCGGACCGAGGGGACACGTCCGATCAGCCCTCACGAACGCGCGGTAGGCGCGTGCCCACGCCCGACGCGCCACGGCTTCGCGGCCCTGTTCGATTGCATTGGGTACGGTCATCACCTTCAGAGAGTGTGATCTCCGGTAAGGATAGCCCTCGGACACTGCGGCTGTCCCAACTGACGGCTCACACGAGTCTCATTCAGGCCCGATCAGGCAGATCGCTTCTCGGGAAGGACTTCCCGCTCGCCGAATCGTCGTTTTGATGCGATACCTTCTCCGCAGAATCTATGTTGCCGGCGGCAGCTTTCGGGAGTGCGGATCGCTAAGACAGACGACCGCATCTGTGGGCCCATACGCGTCTTCCGCATCAAACTTATTGAGCGCTGAAGCATGGATGCGCATCCAGTACTAGGGCGGGCAGATCTTCTAACAGTCAGAGCCTAAGTCCCCTGAACCGTTCAGGTCTATGCTCGAACACCAGAGGAGACTCCATGCAAAGAGAATTTGAGCAGTACCTGAAGAACTCGGACTACCTGCGCGACGTGATGACCACCCATCGCAATGCCGTAGCCGAGATCTTTGGCTCGTTGATCATGCTGTTGAACAACGGCGATCTATCGCCGCCCACGGTCAAGGCTTGGATGAGCAAGCTCGACGAGCCCAGCTCGGGGCCTTCAATCGACATGGAGCGGCGGTGCATCGTCGCGTTGATCGGTGACTACCTCAAGGTGCACGGCTAGGGCCGAGCAGGCTCGGGCTACCATGGCGTATGCCCCGCAAGCCCCCAGACCCCAAGCGCATCGCCCGCAGGAACCACGAGGTCCGCGTGGCCGAGGAATTCCCGCTGCCCAAGGTAGAGGGCGCGATCAAGGACCTGGACGTGCTCAACACCGGATCCGCGGATCCGCGATCCTGAACGGGGTGTTTGACCTCGCAAAGCTCGAGGCAATCGTGGCTCACATGAAGGCGCTGGGAGCGCCCGATTGATGGGTGCGTCCGGGCCGCTTCTCGCGATCTGGTTCCTTCAGTTCAGTCAACGGGTGGGTATGGCAGGTCTGTCGATCTCAAAGGCCGCACGCAACTCATCAAGTGCCTCATCGGCCAGCCGCACAGCCTCCTGAAGGTCAATCGGCGGGTCGCCATCGGTGGCCCTCTCTGGAGGGTTGAGGGCGAACAACATCCTCTCGCAGGCGGCGAACCATTTCAGTTTGGCGTGGACTCTGTCGGCCCGCATGCTCATCGATAGACCCTTCGTAG
>NZ_JBFUIU010000411.1:0-8074 GCF_056401695.1 Variovorax sp. P4_D9 | reverse complement strand
GGCATCCCGCCACCCCCAGGAGCAGCATAAATGGATCAGATCCAGGCCATGCGGATTTTTGTCCGCGTCGTCGAAGCCGGCACGTTCACCCGCGCCGCGGATTCCCTCGGCCTGCCCAAGGGCACGGTCACCAAGCAGATCCAGGCGCTCGAGTCACGCCTGCACGTGAAGCTGCTGAACCGGACCACGCGGCGCGTCACGGTCACGCCTGACGGCGCAGCCTATTACGAGCGCACCGCCCGGCTGCTGAACGACTTCGACGACATCGAGGCCAGCATGACCAATGCGCAGGCCAATCCCACCGGGCGCCTGCGGATCGACGTCGGCTCGTCGATGGCGCGGCTGGTGATCCTTCCGTCGCTCGCCACCTTCTGCGACCGCTACCCCGACATCCAGGTCGACGTTGGCGTCAGCGACCGCACGGTCGACCTGATCACCGACAACGTTGACTGCGTGATCCGCGGCGGCGATCTCACCGACCAGTCGCTGGTGGCGCGGCGCATCGGCAACCTGCCCTGGATGACCGTGGCCTCGCCTGCCTACCTGAAGCGCTACGGCGCGCCGCAGCATCCGTCGGACATCGAGAAGCGCCACCTCGTGGTGGGCTTCTTCTCGGGCAGCACGCGCCGCGTCTATCCGCACGAATTCCACCGCGGCGAGGAGCAGCTCGAGATCGCCGGCCCCTACCGCGTCTCGGTCAACGACAGCAATGCCCACATGACGGCGGTGCTTGGCGGCTTCGGGCTGTCGCAGGTCATCACCTACATGGCCGAGCCCTACATCGCGAGCGGCGAATTGGTGCAGATCCTGCCCGACTGGACGCGGCCGGCGCTGCCGGTGCACGTGGTGTATCCGCCGAACCGGCATCTGAGCGCCAAGGTGCGGGCATTCGTCGACTGGGCGGCCGAGCTGTTCGCCAAGCATCCGCAGCTGCAGCGGCATTGATTCAGGGGCGTGCGGCGCGCCAGGCGCGCCGCAGCGCCTGCTGGCTGTCCGGCGGCAGCACGCCGAGGCGCAACCACCCCGGCAGCCCGAAGGACGCCGTGTCGCGCAGCTTGATGCCTGCCTGCCTCAGCGCCGCGATGCGCGCCGGAGTGTGGGCGACATCCGGCTCGGCACAGAAGAAGTTGGCCACGCTCGGCTGGCAGCGCCAGCCCAGCGATTCGCACAGCGCAAGCTGTTCGGCCTTCCATGCCCGCAGCGTGTCGAGGCTCCCGGCCAGCCACTGCTGGACCGCCTCGCCGGCCCAGGCCTCGAGCAGGGCCACGCCGTGCGCGCCCAGCGGCCAGGAAGGTGCGAGCCGGGCAAGGCGGGCCGTCATGTCCTGCGCAGCCAGCGGGGCGATCGCGTAGGCCGCCCGGACGCCCGTCAGTCCCAGCGCCTTGTTGGGGGTCCAGAGCTGCCAGACGCGGTTGCGCTGCTCCGCGGACAGGGCCAGCGCACCCTCGAGGCGAAGCGGCTGGTAGGCGAGATCGAGGACGCAGGTCGAGCCGGCGCTCAACGCATCCACCGATTGCGCCAGCCTCACTTGCGGCTGGCCCAGCGGACTGCCGAGATCGCAGCACCAGACCAGGTCGGCCGCGTCGTCGGCGGCCACGGGCTGGAAATGCCAGGCCCTGGCGGCGCGCAGGTAGTCGCCGTAGCCGTGCGGCGGCAACCGGACCCGCCCACCGCCGCCCTGCGACACGGCGGCAGTGACCCGGCCGATGAATTCACTGGCGCTCGCGGCGATCACGATGCGTCGCGCATCGACGCCATGAAAGCTCGCCAGCCGCTCGCGCAAGCCCTGGTAGTGCGGATCGGGATAGCGGCCGGCGTCCGCCGCCTGCAGCGCCTGCAGCGCGGCGGGGCACGGTCCGCTGGCATTGCCGTTGGTCGAGAAGTCATGCAGTGCCGCCCCTTGGTCATCGGGCCCGCCATGCATCAGTTCGAAGATCCCGGCGGCGTTCATTGGGATAACGTCGTCAGGCCGGCCCATGCAGCGGTCCCGCAGAGGCCCGTCAGCAGGGCCGCGCGCGCGGCCCAGCGCGCCGCCTGCGCGGTGTCGGCGGCAGACGCCATTCGACCCTGTGCGTTGAGTTCATAGATGCCGGGCTTGGCAAGGCGCACGCCCAGCCGCAGCGCCATCGCGGCCATCGGCCAGCCGCTGTTGGGAGACGGGGTCCGGCGCGCTTCGCGACACACCGCGGTCAACACGCGGTCCGGCCCGCTACCGGCAGAGCAGCACAGCAGCAGCAACGCGGTCAAGCGAGCGGGCAGCCACGACAGCAGGTCGTCGGCGCGCGCCGCCCACTTGCCGGCCCACTCCCATTGCCGGCCTTCGCGCTCGCCGCGGTAGCCCCACATCGCGTCCGCGGTGTTGGCGAAGCGATAGAGCGCCGTGCCCGGCAGGCCGAGCAGCACGAACCAGAACAGCGGCGCCACCAGCGAGTCGTTGAGATTCTCGGCCAGCGATTCGATCGCGCTCTCGCGCACCTGGACCGCATTCAGCGCCGACACGTCGCGGCTGACCAGCCTGGCCAACTGCATGCGGCCTTCGCCGAGCGAGCGACCCAGCGCCGCCTCGACCGCCAGCACCTCGTCGCGCAGCATGCGCCAGGCGAGCAGCGGCTTGAGGGCGATGCCGGTCAGCAGGATGCCGGCCCAGATCGGCAGCCGGCTCGCAGCCGCGGTGACCGCGCAGGCTGCGGCCAGAATCACCGCCGCACCGGCGCACCAGGCAAGCGCCCCGCCGGCGAAGCATGCGAGCTTGCGCACCGGCGCACCGGCGGGCGGTGCGACACGCCGACCGATCCACCCAAGGTAGCGCCCGGTCCAGACCACCGGGTGCCAGCGCGCCGGCGGCTCGCCGAGCCAGCGGTCGATCGCGAGCGCCAGCCAGAGGGCGCCGATCGTGATCAATCCTCGATGCCCCGCTGAGCGGGGATGCCGGCCTTGAACGCATGCTTGACCATCAGCATCTCGGTCACGGTGTCGGCGAGCTCGACGATCTCGGGCGGGCAGCGGCGCCCGGTCAGCACCACGTGCACCTCCTTCGGCCGCGTGCGCAAGGTCTCCAGCACGCCATCGAGCGGCAGCCAGCCGTAGATCAGCGGATAGGTGATCTCGTCCAGCACGACGAGAAAATTCTCGCCCGAGAGAATCGCGGCGCGCGCCCGCTCCCAGCCATCGCGCGCGAGCTGCGCCGAATGCGCCAGGTCCTGGCTCTTCCAGCTGAAGCCATCGCCCAGGCCTTCGATCGGAATGCCGAGTTGCTCGAACATCCGGTGCTCGCCGAAGCGCGCCGACGGCACCTTCATGAATTGGTAGATCTTCACAGGCTTGCCGCGGCCATGGGCCCGCAGGGCCAGCCCGAAGGCGGCCGTGCTCTTGCCCTTGCCGTCGCCGGTGTTGACGATCACGAGGCCGCGGCGCTCGCCCTCGGGTTTCTCGTACGGCTTCTCGATGGGCGGGGTTTCGATGTGCATGCGTTTCCAGTTCTGATTCTCTAGTGCGGCACGGCCAGCCACTGGCCGGCCACGTGGTGAAGGGCGACACGGTGGTCGAACACGGTCTCGAGCGCTCGATGCGTCGCGGCATCGACGCAGGCGCCGTGGTGCAGCACCCGGCCTCCGGCCATCACGACCATCGTGTCGGCGGCGAGTGCGGCATTCAACTCGTGCAGCACGCTGACCACCGTCCGGCCTTCGGCCACAAGCGCCCGAACGGTGCGCATCCAGTCGGCCTGATGCGGCGGATCGAGGTTGGCGAGCGGCTCGTCCATCAGCAGCAACTCGGCCTCGACCGCCAGCGCACGCGCCAGCAGCACCCGCTGTCGCTCGCCGCCCGACAACTGGCCGAGCGGCCGGTCGCGCCAGTCCCAGGCCTGGGTGCTGCGCAGCGCGCGCTCGACGGCCGCGCGATCGGCCTCGCTGGGCGCGGCCAGCCAGCGCTGGTGCGGCAGTCGGCCGAGCATCGCAACGTCGTAGACCATCAGGTCATCCGCGCTGCCTTCACCCGCCCCGCCCTGCCCCAGCCAGGACAGCCTGCGCGCACGCGAACGCCCGGACAGCGTATTCAGCGGCCGTCCCTGCATGCGCACTTCGCCGCCATGCGCCAACAGGCCGGCGAGCACCTTGAGCAAGGTCGACTTGCCAGCGCCGTTGGGTCCGACGATGCTGGTCCAGCGCCCTGCCGCCAGCGACAGGTCGATGCCGTGCAGCACCTCGGCCAAGCCCAGCCGAGCCGTGATGCCGCGCGCCTGCAGCGCAGCCTCGTCCATCACGATCGTCGGGCTCACAGCCCACCCCGCGCGCTGCGCCGGTGCATCAGCCAAAGCAGATAGGTTCCCCCGAGCACCGCGGTCAGCACGCCGACCGGCAGTTCCTGCGGCGCGACCAGCCAGCGCGCCAGCAGGTCGGCAGCCATCAACAGCAGTCCGCCCATCGCGGTCGACAACACGATCAGCCGCGCATGCGTGGTCTTCACCACCGAGCGCACCAGGTGTGGCGCCGCCAGGCCGACGAAGGCGATCAACCCGGTCTGCGCGACCGCGGCGCCGGTCGCCAGCGCCAGCACGGAGACCAGCGCGGCGCGCATCGCGCCGAGCGGCAGGCCGAGGCTGRCCGCCGTCGACTCGCCGAGCGCGAGGCCGTCGAGCACCGGCGCCAACGCCCAGGCGAGCAGCAGGCAGGCGACGCCGAGCGCGCCCATCACGGCACAGGCGCTCCAGCCGACCAGGCCGGTGCTGCCGAGCATGAAGCCCTGGATGGCCTGCAGGATGTCGGTCGAGACGATGGTGAGCAGGTCCTTGGCGGCGCCGAGCACGACGCCGACGATCACCCCCGCCAGCAGCAGCCTCAGCGTCTGCTGCACGCCGCGCGCCAGCAGCAAGGTCAGCAGCACCGCCAGCACTGCGCCGAGAAAGGCAGCGCCCGTGAGCCCGAGCCTCACCACCCACTGCGTGCTGGTCGGCGACAGGCCGAACAACCAAAGTGCCAGCGCGACGCCGAGCGAGGCACCCGAGGCGCTGCCGAGCAGATAGGGATCGGCCAACGGATTGCGGAACAGCCCCTGCGCGACCGCACCCGCCAGCCCCAACAGCGCGCCGGCGAGCCAGGCGCCGAGCGTGCGCGGCAGGCGGATGTCGCGCACGATCTGCAGCGCCACGGGATCGGCGGCCGCCGCCAGTAGGTTCTCGAAGCCGGTGCTGCCGATGCCGGCGCCCAGCATCAGCAACGCCGCGCCCGCCAGCAGCAGCGCGATGCCCAGCAGCATCGCGCGACGATGCTGGCCCTTCACCGGCGCTCCTGCAGGCACTCGGCCATCAGGCGCGCCGCCTCGCCCATGCGCGGCCCGGGCCGGACCAGCACATCGGATTGCTCGGCCGTGAAGCGGCAGATGCGGCCCTCGCGCACGGCCTTGATGCGGGCCCAGCCCGGCCGCTGCTCCAGCCCCTGGGCACTGCGCTCACCGACCATGATCAGGTCGGGATCGGCGCGCACCACAAACTCGGGATTGAGTTTCGGGAACGGGCCCAGCGCGGGCGGCACGATGTTCCTGGCCCCCAGGCGCGTGAGGGTCTCGCCGATGAATGAAGATTCGCCGGCGGCATAGGGTGCGCTGTTGACCTCGAAATAGACGCGCGTGCGCTTCACGCTCTCGGGCAGCGACTGCGCCGCCGCCGAGACGCTGGCGTCGATCTCGCGCCAGACGGCCTGCGCACCGCCCACGCCCAGCACCTTACCCAGCGCATCGAGCACGCGCCGGACGTCGGCATGGTTCTTCGGTTCGAGCACCACCACCTTGAGCCCGAGCGCCTCGAGCCGGTCGGTGACGCGGGACGACTTCGCGAGCAGCACCACGTCGGGCTTGAGCGCGACGATGGCCTCGACATTCGGATCGATGCCGCCGCCGACCTGCGGCAGCCCGCGCACCGACGCCGGCCAGTTCGAATAGCGGTCGACACCAACCAGCCGGTCGCAGGCGCCGAGCGCGCAGACCGATTCGGTCAGCGACGGCAGCAGGGTCACGATGCGCTGCGGCGGCTTCGGCAGCTCGACGCCGACGCCGCGCTCGTCGGTCACAACGATCGCCTGAGCGGTCAGCGCCAGCGCGCCCAGGCAGACGGCGAGCCACAACCTGGCGAGGCGCCTCATGAAACGTCCTTCAGGCTCAGCGGCAGCCCGGCCGCCATCAACGTGACGCGCTCGCAGGCGGCTGCGACCTGCTGGTTCAGCAAGCCCAGCGCGTCGACGAAGGCGCGGACCTCGCGGCCCAGCGGGATCACGCCGAGGCCGATCTCGTTGCCGACCAGCACCAGCGGCCCGGGCGCCTCGTCGATCGCGCGCAGCAGTTCGGCGACCACGCGATCGGCCGGCAGGGGCGCGCGAAGCGACCCGAAAGGCATCATCAGGTTGGTCAGCCACAGGGTCAGGCAATCCACCAGCACCAGCGTCTCCGGACCGGCGTGTTCGCGGATGGCCTGCGCCAGCGCCACCGGCTCCTCGACCGTGACCAGGGCCGGCACCCGCAGCGCCCGGTCCTCGCGATGCAGGGTGACGCGCGCCAGCATCTCCGCATCCAGGGCCCGCGCCGTGGCGACCAGCACCGCGCGATGCGAGTACGAGCGCGCCAGCCACGCCGCGGCAAGCTGCTCGCCGCGACGCGACTTGCCGCTCTTCTGGCCCCCGAGGATCAGTTCGCGGCGGGCGATGTTCACTTCTTCGGTTGCCACCGCAGGGTCAGGTAGGCGCCGAATCCGGCCTGGTTGTAGCCAAAGGCCGTTTCGTAGTGTTCATCGGTCAGGTTGGTTATGCGGCCCTGCACCGTCCAGTCCTTGGCAAAGCGATAGTCCACATAGAGGTCGATCGTGGTGTAGGCGCCGAGTGTGCGCGTATTGGCCGCGTCGTCAAAGCGGCCGCCGACGCTGAGGGCCGAAGCGCCGAGCTTCCAGGGCCCCGTGCTGTAGTCGATCGCCAGCGTCGTCTGGTTCTTCGCCCGGCGCGGCAGTTGCTTGCCGGTGACCTCGTTGCGCGGATCGAGCGAGTCGTAGCTGGCGTGCAATCCCAGCCCGTCGAACTGGCCGTCGTAGCTCAGCGTGCCGCCGGTGATGCGCGCCTCGGGGACGTTCTGCGGCAGCGTGGTGTTGGTGATGAAGCCCTGGATCTTGTTGTCGTAGCCCACCAGCTTGACGGTATGGGCACCCTGGGTCCAGGTGATGCTGGCGTCGGTGTTCTTGCCCTCCTCGGGCTGCAGCGCCGGATTGCCGAAGCCCGGGAAGTACAGCTGGTTGAACGACGGCGCCGCGAAGCTGGTGCCTTGCGACACGCTGACGCGCCAGTTCGGCGTGATGCGGTAGGCGTAGCCGGCGAACCAGGTATCGGCATCGCCGAACTGCGAGTTGCTGTCGTGCCGTGCGTTGAGCTGCCAGCTGTGGGCGCCGGCGTTGCCGTTCAGGCCGATGAAGGCAGAGTCGATGGTGCGATCGGTCACCGTGTACTGGGTGTCGCTGTTGACGTCCTGCTCGCGGCGCTCGAGACCGGCCACCACGGTGCCGATCGAGGTCACGATGTCGTTCTGCCAGAGGTACTGGTTCTGCGTCGTGTCGAACAGGCCCGGCAAGTTGAACGGTGCCGCCACGATGGCGCGGCTGTAGTCCTCGCTGCGCGAGTACTGCAGTTGGGTGGTCCAGTTCGACAGCACCCGGCCCTTGACACCGACATAGCCGTTCTCGGTCCGAAGCACACCGCGCGTGTCGCGGCCCGGGCCGTCGTCGTAGTGATTCAGGCCATCGGCATAGAGCATGCCGGCGTCGAACTTCCAGTCCGGATTGAGCTGATAGCCGAACGAGGCGTTGACACCGGTCTGCGAGAACGGATCGCGGTCGGGGTTGAAGTTGCCGAACTGCACGTTGCGGTTGGTGGCCGAGAAGCTGTCGACCAGGGTCCGCGTGAGGTCGAGAGAATATAGCCGAACGAGGCGTTGACACCGGTCTGCGAGAACGGATCGCGGTCGGGGTTGAAGTTGCCGAACTGCACGTTGCGGTTGGTGGCCGAGAAGCTGTCGACCAGGGTCCGCGTGAGGTCGAGAGAAT
>NZ_JBFUIU010000410.1:0-8075 GCF_056401695.1 Variovorax sp. P4_D9 | reverse complement strand
CCGCAGACCGGCATCAGCTTCCTGCTGATCGACATGAAGTCCAAGGGCGTCACCGTGCGTCCGATCAAGCTGCTCGACGGCGGCTACGAGGTCAACGAGGTCTTCTTCGACAACGTCGAGGTGCCGGCCGAGAACCTGATCGGCGAGGAGAACAAGGGCTGGACCTACGCCAAGCACCTGCTCTCCCACGAGCGCACCAACATCGCCGACGTCAACCGCGCCAAGCGCGAACTGGAGCGGCTCAAGCGCCTGGCCAAGAGCGAAGGCGTCTGGGAAGACAGCCGCTTCCGCGACGAGATCGCCAAGCTCGAGGTCGACGTGGTCGCACTCGAGATGCTAGTGCTGCGGGTGCTGTCGGCCGCCACCTCGGGCAAGAACTCGCTCGACATCGCGGGCTTGCTCAAGATCAAGGGCAGCGAGATCCAGCAGCGCTACTCCGAGCTGATGATGCTGGCCGGCGGCCCCTATTCGCTGCCGCTGATCCGCGAGGCGATGGAGGCCGGCTGGCAGGGCGACTTCCCGGGCGGCCATCCGCAGCTGGCACCGCTGACCTCGACCTACTTCAACATGCGCAAGACCACCATCTACGGTGGCAGCAATGAAGTGCAACGCAACATCGTCGCGCAGACCGTTCTCGGCTAAAGCCGTAGAACGGCTGCGCTCCGCGTTGAATGTTTTACTCCCCGCACCCCCTCCGGGAGGGGGCTCTAGCGAGGCATATGCAAGGATTTGATATGGACTTCAATTTTTCGGACGACCAGCAGCAGCTTCGCGACGCCGTCGCCAAGTGGGTTGAAAAAGGCTACGGCTTCGAGCGCCGCCGCGCCAACGAAGCGGCCGGCGGCTTCTCGCGCGAGGCCTGGGACGAACTGGCCGAGCTCGGCCTGGGCGGCCTCTACATTCCGGAAGACGAGGGCGGCCTGGGCATGGGCCCGGTCGAAGGCATGGTCGTGATGGAAGAGCTGGGCCGCGGCATCGTCCTCGAGCCGCTGGCGCAATCCTTCATCGCCGGTGCGCTGCTGGCCGGCCATGCCGATGCCGACACCAAGGACAACTGGCTGCCGCGCATCGCCGGCGGCCAGGCGCTGGTGGTGCTGGCCTACCAGGAGCGCAAGGCGCGCTACCGGCTCGACGTCTGCGAGGCCAGGGCCGAGAAGGCCGGCGACGGCTTCAAGCTGCATGGCAGCAAGAGCCTGGTGCCGGCCGGTGACGAGGCTGACGCCTTCCTGGTGCCGGCGCAGCTCGACGGCAAGATCGCGCTGTTCCTGGTCGAACGCGCCGCCGACGGCGTCGCTGCCCCCGGCTACGGCACGCAGGACGGCAGCCGCGCAGCCGAAGTCGTGTTCGACGGCGCCGCCGCCACGCTGCTGACCCGCGACGGCCTCGCCGCACTCGAATACGGCGTCGACATCGGCATCGCCTCGACCTGCGCCGAAGCCGTCGGCGTGATGGACCAGACGCTCGCGGTCACGGTCGATTACATGAACACGCGCAAGCAGTTCGGTGTCGCCATCGCCACCTTTCAGGCGCTTCGCCACCGTGTCGCCGACATGAAGATGCAGCTCGAACTGGCCCGCTCGATGAGCTACTACGCCAGCCTCAAGCTCAACGCGCCGGCCGCCGAACGTCGCCAGGCGCTGGCGCGCGCCAAGTACCAGCTCGGCGTCTCGATGCGCTTCGTGAGCCAGCAATCGGTGCAGCTGCACGGCGGCATCGGCGTGACCGATGAATACATCGGCAGCCACTACTTCCGCAAGCTCACGCAGCTCGAGATGACCTTCGGCGACAGCCTGCATCACCTCGGCGAAGTGTCGGCCCGCATGCAGAACACCGCGGGAGTCTTCGCCTGACCTTGCGCAGCGCGTCCCGATAGCTCCTCGCGCCCGCCGGCTTCACCGGCGGGCGTTTTCATTTGAGAAAGCCTTTCCATGTACTCTCGCCGCCAACTGATCGCACTCGGCCTTTCCTCCGCCATGCTCGCTGCCTGCTCCACCCCTCCCGCGGCCAGCGAGCGGCCGCCGATCGTGTTCGTGCACGGCAACGGCGAGTCGGCGGCCCTCTGGCAGACGACTGTCTGGCGCTTTGAGTCGAACGGCTGGCCGCGCGACCGCCTGATCGCGCTCGACCAGCCCTTCCCGCTGGCGCGCGACGACGACGGCGTGGCCCAGCCAGGCCGCAGCTCGACCGCCGAATCGATGGCCTTCCTCCAGGGCGAGGTCGACCGGGTGCTGAAGCAGACCGGCGCCACCAAAGTGGTGCTGATCGGCAACTCGCGCGGCGGCAACACGATCCGCAACTACGTGCAGAACGGCGGCGGCGACCGGGTGGTGAGCCACGTGGTGCTGGGCGGCAATCCGGCGCACGGCATCTGGGCCGTCAAGGGGCGGGTCGAGGGCAGCGAGTTCTCCGGCCTGAGCCCCTTCATCCAGCGGCTCAATGCGCCGAAGAACGCCGAGGGCCACGAAGTGACGCCCGGCGTGAAATGGCTCACGCTGCGCTCGGACAACAACGACAAGTACGCCCAGCCGGACGGCCTGTGGATCGGCATCCCGGGCCAGCCGACATGGATCGGATTCGACGGACCGGCGCTCAAGGGGGCAACGAACCTGGTGCTGCCGCGCGTCGACCACCGCGAGACCTCGTTCTCGCCGGCCGCCTTCGAAGCCACCTGGCGCTTCCTCACGGGCGAGGCGCCGCGCACCCTGCAACCGGGACCCGAAGCCTCCGTCGCGCTGTCCGGCCGGGTCACGGGCCTGGGCCTCGACCCGGCCAACCCAGCGAGCGGCAGCTTTCCCAACAACCTGCCGCTGGTGGGCGCCCGCCTGTCGGTGTTCGCGGTCGACCCTGCCACCGGGACCCGGCAGGGGCCGGCGGCCTGGGAACAGACCATCGGCCAGGACGGCCGCTGGGGACCTTTTGCGGGTCGACCGGACACCGCCTGGGAATTCGTCCTGGCGGCGCCCGGCTACGCCACCACGCACATCTACCGAAGCGCCTTCCCGCGTTCGAGCAGCATCGTACAGCTGCGCCCGGAACGCATCGCGGAGGCCGACCGCGATGCCCGGGCGCTGGTGATCTTCACGCGGCCGCGCGGCTATTTCGACGCCGAACGGGACCGGCTTCGATTCGATGGGCAGACCACCCTGCCCGGCGTCCCGCCGAAGGGAGCGGGCGCGTCGAACGCGAAGATCAAGCTCGGCAGCGAGGCGCCGCGGTCGGTGGAAGCCGAGTTCAACGGCGAAAGAGTCGTCGGGCGGACCTGGCCTGCCGCGCAGGCCGAGGTCAGCGTGCTCGAGCTGAGCTACTGACAAGCGCCCGCGGCGCGCCTACCCGTGCAGCCGTGAACTCTGCGGCAGGTGCGCCATCAGGAACTCCATCTGGTCCGCCAAGATGCGGCGGTTGCGCAGGATGAAGTCCTCCCACAGGCTTGGCACATAAGGGGCATAGAGCAGCGCCATGCCGGCCTGCTCGGGCGTGCGGCTGCTCTTGCGATGATTGCAGGGCCGGCAGGCCGTGACCACGTTCATCCAGGTGTCGATGCCCTTCTGGGCGAACGGGATGATGTGCTCGCGCGTGAGCTCGTCTTCGTGGAAATGCCCGCCGCAATAGGCGCAGATGTTGCGGTCGCGCGCGAACAGCTTGCTGTTGGTGAGTCCCGGACGCTGCGTGAAGGGGTTGATGCGCGGCACGCCCTTGGTGCCGATGATGCTGTTGATCGCGATCTGCGACTGCTGGCCGGTGACCGCGTTGTGGCCGCCACGGAATACCGCCACCTGCGCGCCGACCTCCCACCGGACCTCGTCGGAGGCGTAGTGGATCACCGCCTGTTCAAGCGAAATCCACGATTGGGGCAGCCCTTGGGCCGACAGCTTCAAGACCTTCACCAGACGCCTCCTCGATCAAAGAGAACCACGGAAAGACCAGGACATGACGCTCACCGGATGGGCTTGCGCACGACGCAGTGCGTCACAATATACCGGCTTTGTGACAAAAAGGCCCTGATGTGCCCATTCCATGGGCGCAAAGTGCTATCAAAAAGATACCAGACGATGCAGGTTTTCCGGGGTTTCAGGCATCCGGGCGTGGCTCCGGCCTGCGCCCTGACCATTGGCAATTTCGACGGTGTGCACCGTGGTCACCAGGCGATGCTGGGGCTGCTCAACACCGAGGCCCGCCTGCGCGCGCTGCCGAGCTGCGTGTTGACCTTCGAGCCGCATCCGCGCGACTATTTCGCGGCGCTCACCAAGCGGCCCGAGCTGGCGCCGGCGCGCATCGRCACCCTGCGCGACAAGCTCAGCCAACTCGCGGCCGGCGGCGTGGCCCAGACCATCGTGCTGCCCTTCGATGCCCGGCTGGCCTCCCGGACGCCGGAAGAATTCATCCAGCACGTGCTGATCGAAGGCCTGGGGACACGCTACGTGCTGGTCGGCGACGATTTCCGCTTCGGCGCCAAGCGGGCCGGCGACTACGCGATGCTCGACCGCGCCGGCGAGCAGCACGGCTTCGATGTCGCCCGGATGAACAGCTACGAGGTGCACGGCCTGCGGGTGTCGAGTTCGGCGGTGCGCGAGGCGCTTGCCGAAGGCCGGATGGCCGACGTCCAGGCGCTGCTCGGCCGGCCCTATGCCATCTCCGGCCACGTGGTCCACGGCCGCAAGCTGGGCCGCGCGCTGGGGGCCTCAAAACCCGGCCGCGACGATGGCTTCCGAACCCTCAACCTGCGCTTCAAGCACTGGAAGCCGGCCGCCAACGGCATCTTCGCGGTGCTGGTGCACGGGCTGGCCGCGACACCGCTGCCGGGCGTCGCCAACCTCGGCGTGCGCCCTTCGCTGGACGCCAACGACGTCAACGCCGGGCGGGTGCTGCTCGAGACCCACTGCCTCGATTGGCCGGCCGAACTCGGCAGCGAGGGGGCCTACGGTAAAATCGTCCGCGTGGAACTGCTGCACAAACTGCACGACGAATTGCGCTACACCAGCCTCGAGGCCCTCACGGCGGGCATCGCGAAGGATGGCCGCGACGCGCGCGCCTTCTTCGCCTCCACCCACGCCGAAACCCATCGCCAGACCACGCGCGACCGAATTTAGAGCGGAAACCGTCGCTTTCCGCCGCGTTCGGCCGCCTTGGGATGCAAGGGGCCGCATGCTCCCCTCGATCCCCGAGCGCTGCAAGGCAGCGCAGATTTCTGGAACTTCCATGGCTGACAACAAGACCGACGGCGCCACCGACTACCGCGCCACGCTGAACCTGCCTGACACCCCCTTCCCGATGCGCGGCGACCTGCCCAAGCGCGAGCCGGGCTGGGTCAAGGAATGGAGCGAGGAAGGCCTTTACCAGCGCCTGCGCGACGCCCGCCACGGCGCCCCCAAGTTCATCCTGCACGACGGCCCGCCGTATGCCAACGGCCAGATCCACATGGGTCACGCGGTGAACAAGATCTTGAAGGACATGATCACCAAGGCGCGCCAGCTCGAGGGTTTCGACTCCCTCTACGTGCCCGGCTGGGACTGCCACGGCCTGCCGATCGAGAACGCGATCGAGAAGAAGTACGGCCGCAACCTGAGCCGCGACGAAATGCAGGCCAAGAGCCGCGCCTACGCCGCCGAGCAGATCGCCCAGCAGATGGTCGACTTCCAGCGCCTGGGCGTGCTGGGCGAATGGGACCATCCGTACAAGACGATGGACTTCGCCAATGAGGCGGGCGAGATCCGCGCCTTCAAGCGCGTGATCGAGCGCGGCTTCGTCTACCGCGGCCTGAAGCCGGTCTACTGGTGCTTCGACTGCGGCTCCTCGCTGGCCGAGTTCGAGATCGAGTACGCCGACAAGAAGTCGCAGACGCTCGACGTCGCCTTCAAGGCGCACGACCCGGCGAAGCTGGCGGCCGCCTTCGGCCTGCCTTCGCTCACCAAAGATGCCTTCGCGGTCATCTGGACCACCACCGCCTGGACCATCCCGGCCAACCAGGCCATCAACCTGAACCCCGAGCTCGACTACGCGCTGGTCGATACCGAGCGCGGCCTGCTGGTGCTGGCCGCTTCGCTGGTCGAGATGTGCATGAACCGCTATGCGCTCGACGGCACCGTGCTGGCCACGGTCAAGGGCGAGAAGCTCGGCGGGCTCGAGTTCGAACATCCGCTGTACGACGTCGACGCCGGCTACCGGCGCCTGTCGCCGGTCTACCTGGCCGACTACGCGACCGCCGACGACGGCACCGGCCTGGTCCACTCGTCGCCGGCCTACGGCGTCGACGACTTCAACTCCTGCATCGCGCACGGCGTGGCCTACGACGACATCCTGAACCCGGTGCAGGGCAACGGCTCCTACGCGCCGGATTTCCCGCTGTTCGGCGGCCAGAACATCTGGAAGGCGGTGCCGGTGATCATCCAGGCACTGCGCGATGCCGGCCGCCTGTTGACGACTGAATCCATCAGCCACAGCTACCCGCATTGCTGGCGCCACAAGACGCCGGTCATCTACCGCGCCGCCGCCCAGTGGTTCATCCGCATGGACGAGGGCGAAGGCGTCTTCACCAAGGACAAGGCGCCCAAGACGCTGCGCCAGACCGCGCTCGAAGCCATCGAGCAGACCAGCTTCTACCCCGAGAACGGCAAGGCGCGGCTGCACGACATGATCGCCAACCGGCCCGACTGGTGCATCAGCCGCCAGCGCAGCTGGGGCGTGCCAATCCCGTTCTTCCTGCACAAGGATTCGGGCGAGCTGCATCCGCGCACGATGGAGATCCTCGACCAGGCCGCTGCCATCGTCGAGCAGGGCGGCATCGAGGCCTGGAGCCGGGTGACGACCGAGGAGATCCTCGGCACCGAGGACGCGCCCCACTACACCAAGAGCACCGACATCCTCGAGGTCTGGTTCGACTCAGGCTCGACCTTCTATCACGTGCTGCGCGGCACCCACCCGAACGTGCACCACGAGACCGGCCCCGAGGCCGACCTCTACCTCGAAGGCCACGACCAGCACCGCGGCTGGTTCCATTCGTCGCTCTTGATCGCCAGCGCGCTCGAAGGCCGCGCGCCCTATCGCGGCCTGCTGACGCACGGCTTCACAGTCGACAGCCAGGGCCGCAAGATGAGCAAGTCGCTCGGCAACGGCATCGACCCGCAGGAGGTCAACAAGAAGCTCGGCGCCGAGATCACGCGCCTGTGGGTGGCCGCGAGCGACTACTCGGGCGACATCGCGGGCGACGACAAGATCCTGGCGCGGGTGGTCGACGCCTATCGCCGGATCCGCAACACGCTGCGCTTCCTGCTCGCCAATACCAGCGACTTCGACATCAAGAAGGATGCGGTGCCGCTCGGAGAGCTCCTCGAGATCGACCGCTATGCGCTCGCCCGGGCGGCGCAGTTCCAGGCCGAGATCCTCGCGCACTACAAGGTGTACGAGTTCCATCCGGTGGTGGCCAAGCTGCAGGTGTACTGCTCCGAGGACCTCGGCGCCTTCTACCTCGACGTCCTCAAGGACCGGCTCTACACGACCGCGCCCGGCTCGCACGCGCGCCGCAGCGCCCAGAGCGCGCTGTGGCACATCACGCAGGCGATGCTGCGCTGGATGGCGCCGTTCCTGAGCTTCACGGCCGAAGAGGCCTGGAAGTTCTGCGGCGACGGCCGCTCGATCTTCGTCCAGACCTACAGCGACCTCGGCACGCCCGACCAGGCGCTGCTCGCCAAGTGGAGCCGCATCCGCGAGATCCGCGATGCGGTCAACAAGGAGATCGAGACGGTGCGCACGGCCGGCCAGGTCGGTTCCTCGCTGCAGGCCAATGTCACGCTCACGGCCCCGGCCGACGACCACGCGCTGCTGGCCTCGCTGGGCGACGACCTGAAGTTCGTGCTGATCACCTCGGCGGTCGCCCTGGCTGCCGGCGATGCCCTGTCGGCAAAAGTGAGCGCGAGCAGCGCGACCAAGTGCGAGCGCTGCTGGCACTGGCGCGACGACGTTGGCCACGACGCGACGCATCCGGGCCTCTGCGGCCGCTGCACCAGCAACCTGTACGGCGCCGGAGAGCAGAGGAACGTCGCCTGATGGCCCGCAAACCTTCGGGCCCGTCGGGCCTGGGC
>NZ_JBFUIU010000409.1:0-8101 GCF_056401695.1 Variovorax sp. P4_D9 | reverse complement strand
GCCGAGCTCTTCCTTGCGCGCCAGGATCTCGGCGCCGATCTTTTCCAGCGCCTCGGAGCGCGCCTGGATGCCGCCGGTGGACCAGGCCGGGAAGGCGGCGCTGGCGGCCGCGACCGCGGCGTCGACCTGGGCGGCGTCGCCCTGCGCGTACTGGCCCAGCACGTCGCCGAGGTTGCTCGGGTTGACGTTGGCGCTATAGCTGGCGGCGGCGCGCCATGCGCCGTTGATGAGGTTGTCGAAGTTCTGCATGGCAGGGAATCCTTGGGAATCGAGGTGTAGGGGGAGCAGCTTACTGCGTGCGGCGGACGCACCGCCTGGGGTCCTACTGCGGGCCGAGCTTGGCGATCAGCGCAGCCAGCGCCTCGTACTCGTCGGCCTTGAGCTCGGTCAGCGGCGTGCGCACCGGGCCCGCATCATGGCCGACGATCTTGGCGCCGGCCTTGACAATGCTCACCGCGTAGCCCTGGCCCTTGTTGCGGATATCGAGGTAGGGCATGAAGAAGTCCCTCAGCAGGCGGTGCTGCGTCGCGATGTCGTCCTTCGCCACGGCGTTGTAGAAGTCCATCGCGGTCTTCGGGATGAAGTTGAACACCGCCGACGAATACACCGGCGTGCCGAGCGCCTTGTAGGCAGCGGCATAGACCTCCGCCGTCGGCAGTCCGCCGAGGTAGGCGAAGCGGTCGCCCATGCGCAGGTGGATCGCACTCATGAGTTCGATGTCGCCGATGCCGTCCTTGAAGCCGACCAGGTTCGGGCAGCGCTCGGCCAGCTTCTCCAGCGTCGCGGGATAGAGCTTGCTCTGGCCGCGGTTGTAGACGATGACGCCGAACTTGACGCTCTTGCAGACCGCCTCGGCGTGCGCCGCCAGGCCTTCCTGGCCTGCTTCGGTGAGATAGTGCGGCAGCAGCAGAACCCCGTGCGCGCCGGCCTTCTCGGCCGCCTGGGCGCACTGGATCGCGAAGCGCGTGGGACCGCCGGCGCCGGCGATGATCGGCACCTTGCCGCGGCAGGTGTCGACTGCGGCCTGGATGATGCCTGGGTACTCGTCTCCGGTCAGCGAGAAGAATTCACCGGTGCCGCCGGCCGCGAACAACGCGCTGGCCCCATAGGGCGCCAGCCATTCCAGGCGCTTCTCGTAGCCCTTACGGTTGAAGTCGCCGTTGCCGTCGAAGTCGGTCAGCGGGAAGGACAGCAGGCCGGAGCCCATGATGGATTTGAGTTCTTGGGGATTCATGTGAAGAACGTTGCGGTGGTGGGGAAACGGGAGATTGAAGTGCCGGGCTAGTCCAGCTTGATTTGGGCGGCCGTCACGACCTTGCCCCAGCGGACGCGTTCCTTGTCGAAGAACTGGTCCTGCTCAGTGGGCGTCATGGTCACGACCTCGGCGCCCTGCCCGGCCAGCCGCGAGCGGATGTCGGGCGTGCGAATGATCGCGATCAGTTCCTTGTTGAGGCGCTGCACCAGCGCTTCCGGCGTGCCGCGCGGCACCAGGACGCCTTGCCAGGTGCCGGATTCGAAGCCGGACACGCCCTGCTCGGCGATCGTCGGCACATCGCCGATCAGCGGCATGCGCGTCGACTTGGACACGCCCAGCACCTTGAGCTTGCCGCTCTGCACGTGCGGCAGGGTCGCCAGCATGCCGTTCATCAGCACCTGGGTTTGGCCGGCCACCGTGTCCTGCACCGCCTGCACGCCGCCCTTGTAGGGCACATAGACCCAACGGGCGCCGCTCGCGCGCTCCAGCGCGACGCCGGCCAGGTGCGGCGCGCTGCCGGTGGCGGTGACGGCGAAATTGAGGTCGGACTTCTTCGACAGAGCGACCAGTTCCTTCAAGTTGTTGGCCGGCACCGACGGATGCACCACCAGCAAATGCGGCGAATAGGCCAGCATGGTCACGCCACGCAGGTCCTTGGCCGGGTCGAAGGACAGCTTGGTGTAGACGGAGGGGCTGATCGCCAGCGCGCCGACATCGCACAGCAGCAGCGTGTAGCCGTCGGGCTGGGCCTTGGCCACCAGGTCGGCGCCCAGGTTGCCATTGGCGCCGGCGCGGTTCTCGACAATCACCGATTGTTTCAGCGCCTCGGACAAGGGCTGGCTGATCGAACGCGCGATGATGTCGGACGACCCGCCGGGCGGGTACGGAACGACGATGCGAATCGGTTTCGAGGGCCAGGCGTCGGCGGCCTGGGCGGCACCGGCAGCCAGCAGGCCGCTGCCGAGCGCGCCGAGGACGAGATTGCGTCGGGTCAAGCTCATGGGTTGTCTCCTGATCGTTGAAAAATGCGCATCGCATGGTAGCGATGTCATCAGTCATCGTACAACTAGTTCGAAAAGTTGTCCAGCAAAGACCGACCCCTCCGTCAGGCAGCCGGCGGGCCTGCGGTCGCGCTCTTCTCAGCGTCGAGCCGGGCCGCCTCCTGGGCGATCCGAAGCCGTTCGCGGCTGTTGGTCAGGTGGATGCGCATGGCCGCGCGCGCCGACTCGGCATCGCGTCGCGCGATCGCCGCATAGATTTCCTCGTGCTCGCGGTTCACCCGGCTGAGGTACTCGCCGCGGCGGTCGTGGTTGCGGATCGCGGTGATCCGGGTGCGCGGAATGATCGTCGTGCCGAGATGGCTCATGATGTCGGCGAAGTACGGATTGCCGGTGGCTTGCGCGATCTGCAGGTGGAAGCGGAAATCGGGCGCCACGGTATCGCCCGCGACGGTCACGTTGTGCTCGAAATCGTCGAGCGCCTGCCGCATGGCGGCGAGCTGCTCCTCGGTACGGCGGGTCGCGGCAAGCCCGGCGGACTCGGTCTCCAGGCTGATGCGCAGTTCCAGCACGGCCAGCACGTCGACCGAGGTGGCGATGTCCGAGGCCTCGAGCCGGAACATGCCGGCGGCCCGCGGCTGCAGCACGAAGGTGCCGATGCCGTGGTGGGTTTCAACCAGCCCGCCGGCCTGCAGCTTGGAGAGCGCCTCCCGCACCACCGTCCGGCTCACGCCATAGGCTTGCATGATGGCCGATTCGGTCGGCAGCTTGTCGCCGGGGCGCAGCTGCTGGCTGCGGATTTTCTCGCCCAGGTCGTCGACCAAGCCATGCGCCAGGCCCCGCCCCCTGCGGCGCGGCGGGACGCCAGGCGCGGAGGGCTCGGTGCTTGCGGTTGACCCCGTTGACAGGTTCGACATGGCGTGATGATAATCGCCAGCACGTTGTACGACAACCGATAACTTACGACATCTGACAGAGACACGAATGAGCGCCGCTTCCGCCACTTCCTCCCCCGCGCCGCAAGTCGCCCGCCTCCTTCTCACCGGAGCCGCCGGCGGCCTGGGCAAGGTCCTCCGCGAACGCCTGCGTCCCTACGCGGCGGTGCTGCGGCTGTCCGACATCGCGGGCATGGCACCCGMCGAGGGTCCCCACGAGGAGGTCATGGCCTGCGACCTGTCCGACAAGAAGGCGGTCGACGCGCTGGTGGCCAGCTGCGACGCCATCGTGCACCTAGGCGGTGTCTCGGTCGAGCGGCCCTTCGAGGAAATCCTGGAAGCCAACATCAAGGGCGTGCTCCATATCTATGAAGCCGCCCGCCGGCACGGCGTCAAGCGGGTGGTGTTCGCCAGTTCCAACCACGTGATCGGCTTCTACAAGCAGACCGAGCACCTCGACGCCGGCGTCAAACGCCGGCCCGACGGCTACTACGGCCTGTCGAAATCCTTCGGCGAGGACGTGGCCCAGTTCTACTTCGACCGCTGGGGCATCGAGACCGTGAGCATCCGCATCGGCTCGTCGTTCCCCGAGCCGCTCAACCGCCGCATGATGAGCACCTGGCTCAGCTACCGCGATCTGACCACGCTGATCGAGAAATCGCTCTTCACACCTGACGTCAAGCACACGGTGGTCTATGGCATGTCGGCCAACCGCGATGTCTGGTGGGACAACGACGCCGCCGCGCACCTGGGCTTCGTGCCGCAGGACAGTTCGGAAGTCTTCCGGGCCAAGGTCGAGGCGCAGCCGCCGGTGCCGCCCAGCGATCCGAACGCGATCTACCAGGGCGGCGCCTTCACCGCCCAGGGCCCGTTCGGAGACTGAGCGCCGTGGCGAGCCAGGCCGAACTCGTGGTCGACGCGCGCTGCGGCACGGGCGAGAGCCCGGTGTGGTCCGTGGCGGAATCCGCCTTGTACTGGGTCGACATTCCGGGCCGAGCGCTGCACCGCTGGTCGGCCGCCGGCCACACGCAGTGGGCCAGCGACGAAATGCCGGCCTGCATCGCGCCACGCGCCGACCTCCCGGGCGCCTGGATCGCCGGCATGGAGAGCGGCCTGTTCTCGATCGTTCCGCAGGATGACGGCAGGCTGGCAGCCACCCGGCTCGCCGAGGTCGCCCACGCCCTGCCCGGCATGCGCTTCAACGACGGCCGCTGCGACCGCCAGGGCCGCTTCTGGACCGGGACGATGTTGATGGACATGGCCGCCGGCGCCCGCGTCGGCCGGGTCTATCGGTACGACAAGGGCAGCCCGGCGCCCTCGCTGCAGCTCGACGACCTGATCGTTCCCAACGGCCTGGCCTTCAGCCCCGATGGCCGCACCATGTACCTGTCGGACTCCCATCCGAGCGTCCAGACCATCTGGGCCTTCGACTACGACACCGCCACCGGCACGCCCTCGCGGCGCCGCGTCTTCGTCGACATGAACCCCCTGCCCGGCCGCCCCGACGGCGCCGCGGTCGACGCCGACGGCTGCTACTGGATCTGCGGCAACGACGCCGGCAAGGTGCACCGTTTCACGCCCGAGGGCCGGCTCGACCGCTCGCTCGACGTGCCGGTCAAGAAGCCGGCGATGTGCGCCTTCGGCGGGCCGAAGCTCGACACCCTGTTCGTCACTTCGATCCGCCCGGGCGGCGACCTGTCGGACCAGCCGCTGGCCGGCGGCGTGTTCGCGCTGCGGCCCGGCTACCAGGGCATCGCCGAGCCGGCCTTCCGCGCCTGATTTCAAAGTTTCACGACAACCACCAGCAAGAGGAAGACAAATGAAGTTCAACAAGCACGCACTCATCGTCGCCATCGCGGCCGGCATGACCGCGATGGCCGCACAGGCCACCGAGTTCCGGTCGGCCGACATCCATCCCGACGACTATCCCACCGTGACTGCGGTCAAGTTCATGGGCGAGCGGCTCAAGGAGCTCTCGGGCGGCAAAGACACCATCAAGGTCTTCAACAACAGCGCCCTGGGCAGCGAGAAGGACACCATCGAGCAGACCAAGATCGGCGCGCTGCAGATGGTGCGCGTGAACATCGCGCCGATGAACAACATCTGCCCCGAGACGCAGGTCCCGACCATGCCCTTCCTGTTCCGCTCGGTCGACCACCTGCACAAAGTGCTGGACGGCCCGATCGGCGAGGAGATCCTCAAGTCCTGCGAGAAGCAGGGCTTCATCGGCCTGGCCTACTACGACAGCGGCGCTCGCTCGATGTTCACCGCCAAGAAGCCGGTGCGCAGCTTCGCCGACATGAAGGGCCAGAAGGTCCGCGTGCAGCAGTCCGACCTGTGGGTCTCGATGCTCGAGGCCATGGGCGCCAACGCCACGCCGATGCCGATGGGCGAGGTCTACACCGGCCTCAAGACCGGCCTGATCGATGCCGCCGAGAACAACTACCCAACCTACGAGAGCTCGCGCGCCTTCGAGGTCGCCAAGTACTACACCAAGACCGAGCACTCGATGGCCCCCGAAGTGCTGCTGTTCTCCAAGCGCGCCTGGGACAAGCTGACGCCCCAGGAGCAGGGCTGGGTCCGCCAGGCCGCCAAGGAATCGGTGCCCTATATGCGCAAGCAGTGGGAAGAGCGCGAGGTGAAGTCGCTGGCGACCGTGAAGGCCGGCGGCGCCGAGATCATCGAGATCGACAAGGCCCCGTTCCAGGCCGCGATGAAGCCGGTGTACGACAAGTTCATTGTCGACGCCAAGCTCAAGGACCTCGTCAAACGCGTGCAGGACACGAAGTAATCGACTGCATCCGGCCGCCCTCCCCCGCCCATGGGAGGGCGTCGCCAACCCACATCATCATGTACACGAAAATCTGCCGCACGCTGGCTCGCGCCTGCATGTGGCTGGGCATCTTCGGCCTCGTCGCGGTGATCTGCGCCGTGAGCTGGCAGGTGTTCGGCCGTTACGTCCTCAACAACACCCCCACCTGGGCCGAGAGCCTGGCGCTGCTGCTGGTGCTCTACGTCACCATGCTCGGCGTCGCCGTCGGCGTGCGCGACGCGGGCCACATCGGGCTCGAATCCTTCCTGGTGCTGGCGCCCGACTGGCTGCGCCTCAAGATGGAATTCCTAATCCATTTCCTGATCCTGATCTTCGGCGTCGCGATGGCCTGGAACTGCGCCTCGCTGGCCGAATCGGTCTGGGACTACCGGCTGCCCACGCTGTGGATCTCCGAGGGATGGAAGTACGTGCCGGCCGCCTTGTCCGGCGTTCTCATCGTGATGTTCTCGATCGAACACATCATCGCATTGGCCCAAGGCCGCGAAGTCGAACCCGCCTGGGGCGCTGCATGACCATTCCTCTTCTTATCCTGTGCGTGAGCTTCACGCTGTTCCTGCTGCTGGGCGTTCCGGTGGCATTCTCGATCGGCGTGTCGGCGCTTTCGACCCTGCTCTATGAAGGCCTGCCGCTGGAAGTCGGCTTCCAGCAGATGACCTCGGGCATGGGCATCTTCTCGTTCCTGGCGATCCCGTTCTTCATCTTCGCCGGCGAGCTGATGCTGTACGGCGGCATCGCCGACCGCATCGTCAATCTGGCGCGCGACCTGGTGGGCCACGTGCGCGGTGGCCTCGGCATGTCGAACGTGGTGGCCTGCACCCTGTTCGGCGGCGTCTCGGGTTCGCCCGTGGCAGACGTCTCGGCGATGGGCGCCGTGATGATCCCGATGATGAAGAAGGAGGGCTATCACGCCGACTATGCAGTCAACGTGACGACCCACGCGGCCCTGGTCGGCGCCCTGATGCCGACCAGCCACAACCTGATCATCTATTCGCTCGCGGCCGGCGGCAAGGTCTCGATCGCGGCGCTGATCCTGGCGGCGCTGCTGCCGGCGGCGGTGCTGACCATCAGCAACCTCGCTGCGGCCTACCTGGTGGCGGTGAAGCGCGGCTATCCGGCCGGCAGCTTCCCGGGCTGGCAGATCGTCGGCCGCTCGTTCGCGGCCGCCCTGCCCGGCCTCTTCATCGTGGTGCTGATCCTCGGCGGCATCCTGTCGGGCGTGTTCACAGCGACCGAATCGGCCGCGGTGGCGGTGCTGTATGCGCTCGCGCTGACGATCTTCGTCTACCGCACGCTCAAGTGGGAGCACTTCGTCAAGGCGGCCTCGAAGGCGGTGCGCACCACCGGCGTGATCCTGCTGCTGATCGGCATCTCGAGCACCTTCGGCTACCTGATCAGCCTCTATGGGGTGGCCGAGCTCACCGGCCAGATGCTGTCGCAGGTCACGAGCACGCCCTGGGTGATCTTCCTGCTGATCAACGTCATCCTGTTCGTGCTGGGCACCTTCCTCGACATGGCGGCAACCATCCTTCTTTGCACGCCGATCTTCCTGCCGATCGCCCAGCAATACGGCATGACCTCGGTACAGTTCGGCATCGTGATGCTCATTAACTGCGCACTGGGCCTCAACACGCCGCCCGTCGGCACGACGCAGTTCGTCGGCTGTGCGATCGGCGGGGTCTCGGTCGGCACAGTGATGAAGACCATCTGGCCGTTTTACGGCGCGCTGATCTTCGCGCTCGGCGTCGTCACCTTCGTGCCGGCCTTCTCGACCTGGCTTCCCAGCATGTTCATGGTCGTCAAGTAAAGGAGTCCCGCGATGTCCGAAGCCGCCAAGGCGCCGCTCACCATCCGCATGCACGCGAACGACAACGTCGCGATCGTGGCCAACGACGGCGGGCTCGCGGCAGGCACGGTCTTTCCTTCGGGCCTCACGCTGCGCGAGAAGGTGCCGCAGGCGCACAAGGTGGCGCTGGTCGACATCCCCGAAGGCGGGGCGGTGCGCCGCTACGACGTCGCGATCGGCTACGCGCTCAAGGACATCCCGGCCGGCAGCTGGGTCCACGAGCGGCTCTTGAAGATG
>NZ_JBFUIU010000408.1:0-8102 GCF_056401695.1 Variovorax sp. P4_D9 | reverse complement strand
GCCGTGCCCGAGCCCGATGCGCAGCAGGCCRGGCGGCGTGTCGGCGCCGTCGAACCAGGCCGTGAGGTCGCTGTAGGTATGGCGCTGCGTCAACGGCGCCGGCAGCACCGCGAAGCCCCGCGCCTCGAACAGCCAAAGCTCGGGCGCCAGCAACAGGTGGGCGTTGGGCGGCACGGCGCCCAGGCGTTGGGCGCGGGTCCAGACGCTCTCGGCCAGGGCGGCGTCGTGGTTGCCCGGAATCATCAGCCACGGGCCGGCATAGTCTGCCAGCGCATTGAACAGGCGGCGTACGGTGCGATCCGACACGGTCTGCGCGTCGAACACATCGCCGGCGACCAGCACCGCGTCGACCCGGTGCTCGGTCGCCAGCGCGGCCAGGCGCTCGACCGCGGCGATCCGCGCCTCGGCCAGGATCGGGGCGTGCGCGGGGTCGAAGGTGGCGAACTGGCGACCGATCTGCCAGTCGGCGGTGTGGAGGAAGCGTGTCATGGTGCGATGATGCCTTTGTGCCATTACATCATCATTTTGATGATGTCAGACCAGCTTTTTGGTCTCTTATGGTGACGATCGAGTTACCATCGACGCATGCCGCCGATTCCCCGCGCCCAGCTCGAACGCCTGACGTACATCGATTTCAGGCTGTACTTCCTGGGCGAACTGCGGCGCTCCGACCTGGTGGCCCGTTTCGGCACCGGTCCGGCCGGCGCCACCCGGGACATCGCGCAGTACCGCGAGGCGGCGCCGGGCAACCTCGATTTCGACGGCGCCCGCAAGCTCTACCTGCCCAGCGCCTCGTTCACTCCGCTCTTCGAACATGCGCCGCAGCGCGTGCTGAGCGCCCTGTCGCAGGGCTTCGGCCAGGGCGCGGCGGAAACTCTGTCGCCGCTGCTGCGCTGCGAAATCCCGACCGCCCTCAGCGTGCCGCGCATGGACGTGCTGGCGCCGGTCACCCGCGCCATCCATCGCGGCAAGGCGCTGCGGCTGACCTACCACTCGCTGTCCGGCGAGCCCGGCGAGCGCGAGTTGGTGCCCTTCGCGCTGGTCGACTCCGGCGTTCGCTGGCACGTCCGGGCCTTCGACCGCAAGTCGGCCGAGTTCCGAGATTTCGTGCTGACCCGGATCGAGTCCCCGGTGGTGCTCGACGACAGCCAAGTCGGCCGCCAGGAGACCGCCGAGCACGATGTCCAGTGGAGCCGGATCGTCGAGCTCGAACTGGTGCCGCACCCCACCCACCCCCGCCCCGACGTGATCCGGCTCGACTACGACATGCCCGACGGCGTGCTGCGAATCAAGGTCAGGGCTACAAATGCCGGCTACATGCTGCGCCGCTGGAACGTCGACTGCTCGCCCGGGCTGAGCCTGCGCGGCCCCGAATACGCGCTCGGCCTGGTCGACCCGCTGGTGCTCTACGGCGCGGCGAATGCGCTGCTGGCGCCGGGCTACCGCCCTCCGGGCCCCGCAGCCTCGGCTGATAAACTACAAAGTTCCCGCCAACGCGACGACTCCCCAGAATCAAGCCGCTGAAGCCCGCCTCGCGCCTGGGCTGCCGGGCACCGAACAAAGCATCCATGGACTATCCCGGCAACATCTTCGTGGTCGCTGCACCCAGCGGCGCCGGCAAATCAAGCCTAGTCAAGGCGCTGATGGAGCTCGACTCCGCCGTCCAGCCCTCGGTTTCGCACACCACGCGCCCGCCGCGCGGCCAGGAGAAACACGGCCGCGAGTATTTCTTCGCCTCGCACCCCGAGTTCGACGCCATGGTCGAGGCCGACGCCTTCGTCGAGTGGGCCCATGTGCACGGCCAGCGCTACGGCACCTCCAAGAAAGCCATCGAGGAGCGCATCGCCCAGGGCGCCGACGTGATCCTCGAGATCGACTTCCAGGGCGCGCTGCAGATCCGCAAGACCTTCTCGAACGCCGTGATGATCTTCATCCTGCCGCCGAGCTGGGAAGAGCTGCGCTCACGGCTCGAGCGCCGCGGCGAGGACAGTGCCTCGATCATCGAACTGCGCCTCCAGAACGCCGCCGAAGAGATGGCGCGCGCAGGGGAATTCGACTTCGTTATAATCAATGAGGTATTTGAGCGCGCACTTTTCGACCTGAAAGCGATCGTCCACGCTCAGCGGCTGCGCTATTCCGCACAGCGACGCGCACGCGCCGACACCTTCGCCGCGCTGAACATTCCCTGAAACGACCCCTCGTCCGCCCACCGAAAGATCATCATGGCCCGCATCACCGTCGAAGATTGCCTCGTTCACATCCCGAACCGCTTCCAGCTCGTGCTGGCCGCCACCTACCGTGCGCGCATGCTGAGCCAGGGCCACGCCCCGAAGATCGAAAGCAAGAACAAGCCGGCCGTGACCGCGCTGCGCGAGATCGCCGAGGGCAAGATCGGCCTGGAGATGCTCAAGAAGGTCCCCGGCTGAGAAGTTGATGCTCACATGCAACAAGGAAGCACCGTACGCGGTGCTTTTTTTGTGCCTGAATGCGACGATCGGGCGGCCAAGCTAAAGTGCAAGCCATGAGCGCGGTCGTCAAGCCCCTGACCGGGGCATCCCCTGCCCTGCGGCCGAGTCCCGCAGCGCTGAATGCGGCTGCCGCCAGTTTCGCAGCCCTGACCGACCGCCTCGACTACCTGGGCCCCGAGGACATCGAGCAGGTTCGGCGCGCCTATCGCTTCGCCGACGAGGCCCACCTGGGGCAGTTGCGCAACAGCGGCGAGCCCTACATCACCCACCCGATCGCGGTGGCGGCGCAGTGCGCCGAATGGAAACTCGACGCCCAGGCGCTGATGGCCGCCCTGCTGCACGACGCGATCGAGGACTGCGGCGTCACCAAGTCCGAACTGATCGAGCGCTTCGGCGCCCCGGTGGCCGAACTGGTCGACGGCCTCACCAAGCTGGACAAGCTGCGCTTCAACACCCGCGAGGAGAACCAGGCCGAGTCCTTCCGCAAGATGCTGCTGGCCATGGCGCGCGACGTCCGGGTGATCCTGGTCAAGCTGGCCGACCGCACCCACAACATGCGCACGCTGGACGACGCGCCGCGCGAGAAATGGGCCCGCATCTCCAGCGAAACGCTGGATATCTATGCGCCGATCGCCCACCGGCTGGGCCTCAACCAGACCTACCGCGAGTTGCAGGATCTGTCGTTCCGGCACCTGCGGCCCTGGCGCTATTCGGTGCTGTCGAAGGCGGTGGCCAAGGCGCGCGGCCGGCGCCGCGACCTGATCCAGAAGGTGCAGCAGGAGGTCGAAACCTCCTTCTCCGCCGCCGGCATGAGCGTGCGCATCGCCGGGCGCGAGAAAACGCTCTATTCCATCTACCGCAAGATGGACGAGAAGCACCTGAGCTTCGCCCAGGTGACCGACATTTACGGCTTCCGGCTGATCGTTCCGACCGTGATCGCCTGCTACACCGGCCTCGGCATCCTGCACCAGATGTACAAGCCGCTGCCGGGCAAGTTCAAGGACCACATCGCGATCGCCAAGCTCAACGGCTACCAGTCGCTGCACACCACGCTAGTGGGCCCTTCGGGTGTCAACGTCGAGTTTCAGCTGCGAACCGAGGCGATGCACGTGGTGGCCGAATCGGGCGTCGCGGCGCACTGGCTCTACAAGGCGGCGGAGCCCGCCGCGGCGACCAGCGAGCGCCTGGGCGCCAAGTGGCTGCAGTCGCTGCTCGACATTCAGGACGAGACCCGCGACGCCGCCGAGTTCTGGGACCACGTCAAGGTCGACCTGTTCCCCGACGCGGTCTACGTCTTCACGCCCAAGAGCCAGATCATGGCGCTGCCGCGCGGCGCCACCGTGGTCGACTTCGCCTACGCGATCCACAGCAACATCGGCGACCACACCTCGGCGGCGCGCATCAACGGCGACCAGGTGCCGCTGCGCACCGAGCTCAAGAACGGCGACGTGGTCGAGATCATCACGGCGCCGGTGTCGACGCCCAACCCGGCCTGGCTCGGCTTCGTGCGCACCGGCCGCGCCCGTTCCAAGATCCGCCACTATCTCAAGACCCTGGCGCATGCCGAATCCGAAGGCCTGGGCGAGAAATTGCTGGCCCAGGCGCTGCGCGCCGAGGGCCTGGGCAAGCTGCCCGAGGACGACGCCGACCACCAGCCGCTGTGGGAGAAGCTGCTGCGCTTCACCGGCAACCGCACCCGCTCCGAATTGCTGACCGACATCGGCTTGGGCAAGCGCATCGCCAGCATCGTGGCCAAGCGGCTGATGGCGCTCTTGGCCGAGCGCGGCGAGAAGCCCGACGCGCTGATGCTGAGCCGCGAGCGCTTCACGGCGCACGAGGGGGTGTCGCAGGGCGCGGTCACGCTGGACGGCAGCGAGAACTCGTCGGTGCGCTTTGCGCTCTGCTGCCGGCCGATCCCGGGCGATGGCATCGTTGGCTACCTCGGCCACGGCGAGGGGCTGGTGGTCCACACCGAAGAGTGCGGCGTCGGCCAGCGCCTGCGCTACAAGGACAGCGAGCGATTCTTCGCGGTCGAATGGGCCGACGAGCCGGTGCGAACCTTCGAGACCGGCGTGGTCATCACGGTGCGCAACGACAAGGGCGTGCTGGCACGGGTGGCGGCGACGCTCGCCGATGCCGAGGCCGACATCACCCACGTCGAGATGGCCGACGAGACGCCGCAGGATTCGACCGACCTGCGCTTCGTGATCGCGGTGCGCGACCGCGCGCATCTCGACGCGGTGCTGCGGGCCGCGCGCCGCACGTCGTCGGTGCTGGCCGCGGCGCGGACGGTGCCGGCGCCCTGATCTGATTCAGCCAGGTTCAGGGTACCTGACCGTCAGCACCTCGACCTCGTGCACGCCCCCCGGCGTCGCCAGCTTCACCACATCGCCCTCGCGGGCCTTCAGCAGCGCCCGCGCGATCGGCGAGATCCAGCTGACCTGCGCCTGGGCGCTGTTCGCCTCGTCGATGCCGAGGATGGTGATCTCGCGCTCCTCGCCCTCCTCGTCGGCGTAGCGCACGGTGGCGCCGAAGAACACCTGGTCGCTGCCGCGGTGCACCGACGGGTCGGTCACCTCCGCCACCTCGAGCCGCTTGGTCAGGAAGCGGATCCGGCGATCGATCTCTCGCAGCCGCTTCTTGCCGTAGAGATAGTCGCCGTTCTCGGAGCGGTCGCCGTTCTTGGCCGCCCAATGCACCGCCTCGACCACTTTCGGCCGCTCGTTGTCCATCAGGTCGAGCAGCTCGGCGCGCAGCCGCGCGTAGCCGGCCGGCGTCATGTAGTTCTTGCCGCCAGCGGGCAGCGGCGGCAGGCCGGCGCCTTCGCCGCCGTCATCGTCGTCGCTGTCGCTTTCCTTCGTGAATGCCTTGCTCATGCTCCGAAGGTTGTATCACAGGGGAAAGCTCAATCGGAAGTGCTGAGCACCTCGCCGAAGCCCTGCCATTGCGTGCCCGTGAAGCGCGCGAGCTGCCCCTGCTTGACCATGAAGAAGTCGGTCGGCGAGGTGTTCAGCGACATCCCGGTCAGGAGCAGCGGCAGCTTCAGGTTCTTGATGTTGGCGGCCTGCTTCATGACGTTCTCGCGCGTGAGATCGTTGCCGCACTGCTTGAGGATCTCAACCATGGTCTGCGCCGCAAGGTAGGCGTAGAGATTGGCGGCGTCCTTCGGGTCGCCTTCCTTGTAATAGCGGCCCATGAAGGCGCGCCATTCGAGCATCGCCGGGTCGTCCTTCCACTGCGGGTCGTTCGGGTCCTTGTAGTACTGCAGCGTGAGCAGGCCGGTCGACTTGTCGAGCCCGGCGGGTGCCAGCACCGAGCCCACCGAGGCGGCGACGTTGTTGACGATGTGCAGCGGCTTCCAGCCCGAGTCGAAGGCCTTGCGGATCGCCTGGGCCGCAAACTTCGGCGTCGTGATGTTGATGAAGGTGTCGGCGCCGGAGTTCTGCAAGGTGAGAATCTGCGAGTCGACCGTCGGGTCGGTCACTTCATAGCTGGCTTCGGAGACGACCATCTTGGCGCCCTTCGCACCGAGGCCATCCTTCACGCCCTTGAGCACGTCCTTTCCGTAGTCGTCGTTCTGATAAAGGATCGCGATCTTCGCGTTGGGCTTCTCCTTCATCAAGTACTTGGCGTAGATCAGGCCTTCGGCCTGGTAGCTCAGGTTGAAGCCGAGCGTCCACGGAAAGTTCTTGGGGTCGGCCCACTTGGTCGCGCCGGTGGCCAGCAGCAGGTGCGGCACCTTCTTCGCGTTCACGTACTTGTGGATCGCCGAGTTGCTCGGCGTGCCCAGCGTCTGGAACAGCGCCAGCACCTCGTCCTGCTCGACAAGCCGGCGCACCTGCTCCACCGCTTTCGGTGGGCTGTAACCGTCGTCGAGGCTGATCAGGTTGATCTTCCGGCCGTTGATGCCGCCGTTGTCGTTGATCATCTTGAAATAGGCCTGCTCGAGCTTGCCGATGGTGCCGTAGGCCGAGGCCGGTCCGCTGTAGGGCATGGTTTGGCCGAGCTTGATCTCGGTGTCGGTGACGCCGGGGCCGTATTTCTTCTGCGCCAGCGCCGGTGCCGCGATGACGGCCAGGGCCGCGGCGAGCAGGGTTGCGCGACGGTAAGGACTGAATTTCATGATGTCTCCTTCTGTGTCAACGATGAACTCTCTTGTCGCTCGCGCCGTTGCCGCAAGCGACCGGCGAGGATGCGAACCAGCCCGGCCACACCGGTGGGCATCACGTACATGAAGACGATCAGGAAAATGCCGTAGATCGCCCACGGTGCGGCCTTGGAGATCTGGTCGGCGACGTTCGGTATGAACTGGATGAACAGCGCCCCGTAGATCGCGCCCTGGATCGATGCCAGCCCGCCGATCACGACGCCCACCACCAGCGTGATCGACAGGAAGATGGTGAACGAGTCCGGCGCGACGAACTGGACCACGATCGCCCCCAGTGCCCCCGCAACGCCGGTGTACATCGCCGAGACGCCGAAAGTCAACGACTTCACCATGGCGGTGTCGACCCCCATCGCCTGGGCCGCGATTGGCTGGTCGCGGATCGCCACCATCGCGCGACCGATGCGGCCGCGCAGCAGGTTCCGGGCGAGAACGAACATCACGATCAGCACCCCCAACACCACGAAATAGAGCCACTGGTCCTGCGAGAGGCCGGTCCATTCGGGCGCCTCGGGCTTGACGATCACGATGCCCTGGGCGCCGCCGGTCCAGTGCTCGAGATGCTTGTACTTGAGGATCTGCGGCATCGCCACGCCGAGCGCGAAGGTGGCCAGCGCCAGGTAGAGCCCTTCGAGCCGCAGCGCCGGCAGGCCGAACAGGAAGCCGGCCAGCAGGCAGACCGCGCCGGCGGCCGGCACCGTGAGCCAGTAGGGCACGCCGAACTGGTCCATAAGGATCGCCGCCACATAGGCGCCGATGGCGTAGAAGGCACCGTGGCCGAGCGAGATCTGGCCGTTGTAGCCGGTCAGCATGTTGAGCCCCAGCAGGGCGATGGCGTAGACCAGCGCCAGCGTGAACTGGAACACCCGGTAGTTGCTGACCACGAAGGGCAGCACGCAGGCCAACACGACCAGCAGCAGCAGGCCCGCCAGTTGGGCCTTGGGTGCCGTGCGGTTCGGGGTGGATGGTTGCCGCATGGCTCAGACGCGCGTGACGCTGACTTTGCCGAACAGGCCTGAGGGCCGGATCACCAGCACACCGACGATCAGCACCAGGGCGACGGTCAGCTTGAGTTCGGTGCCCAGCACCGCGCCGACCAGGTTCTCGAGCACGCCGACGATGAAGCCGCCGAGCACCGCGCCGCCCGGGCTGTCGATGCCGCCGAGCAGGGCTGCCGCGAACGCATACAGCAGGATGCCGGCCATCATGTTTGGCTCGAGGAACACGGCGGGCGCGACCATGATGCCGGCGATGGCGCCGATCGCCGCCGCCAGGCCCCAGCCCAGGGCCAGCATCCAGCCGACCCGGATGCCCACCAGCCGGCTCGACACCGGGTTCTGCGCCGCCGCGCGCATCGCCAGGCCCAGCGGCGTGTAGCGGAAAAACACGAACACCAGCACCAGCACCGCCAGCGTGATGCCGATCGAACCCAGCTCGTGCGAGGACATGAAGCGATTGCCGAACAGCGG
>NZ_JBFUIU010000407.1:0-8106 GCF_056401695.1 Variovorax sp. P4_D9 | reverse complement strand
GTCTTCGACCTGGCCGCGCAGAAGCAGGAGGCGCTTGAGGCTGTCCAGACAAAGAACCGATTCCTCGCAGCGGCGACCCACGACATGCGCCAACCGGTGATCGCGCTTTCGCTCTATGCCGAGTACCTGGAGGCTTATCCGGAAACCCACCTCGAACTGGCGCCGAAGATCACCATGGCGTCCACGGCGGTCAACAACCTCTTCAATTCCCTCTTCGATCTTTCCAAATTCGACGCCGGCGAGGTTCATCTTGCGGTCGAGCCCGTGCGCATCTCGGAGGTGCTCGAGGGCTTGTTCACCACGGGCGAGGCGCTTGCGAAGGCAAAAGGCATTGAGCTTCGCTTGCGAACGACCGACGCGCTGCTGCAGACCGACAAGATGCGCCTGCGCCGGATGATCGGGAACGTGATGTCGAACGCCATCAAGTACAGCCAGCCGGGCGGCAAGGTCCTGCTTGCTGCGCGCGTTCGTGCCGGCAAGCTGCGCGTGGAGGTCTGGGATCAGGGGATCGGCATCCCCGCCGATCAGATCAAGAACGTCTTCGCAGAGTTTTATCGGGTGGAGGCCGCCACGAAGCTTGCTCCCGATGGCATGGGTATCGGCCTGTCGCTGGTGGCACGCCTGGCCGAGGCGCTGAACGCGAAGCTGACGATCGCGTCGGTTGAAGGCCGCGGCACGCGCGTGACCATGGAGATCGGGGACGTCGATCCGGATCCGGAGAATCGCAAGCTTGGGCTGGACCTCGGCTGACGCCACCAGGTCGCGGGAGCCATTGTTGCGGTGATTGTTGCGCGTCGGAACAATCGTCGACACAATGGGCGCCCACATTCCACGGTCTACGAATGGCCGRCAAGGAGATCTACGCTGTGGGTCTGGAGGAGCTGTTGGAAAGAGGCACAGGTTCTCAGTGGCTAGGGGCGCATTCTGTGTGTATCCCCTAGAAGGCAAGCTGGTCGAATGGTGACCGCGCCGGACACCGGAAAGAAAAGCGCCCCCGACTTCGAAGTCGGAGGCCAAAGTGCGCTCCACCAGCCGTGAGCCGGTTTTACGCCGAGGGGAGAACTTGCAGGCAAGCCGCAGGTGCGTGAGCTACTTCTTGCCCCAATTGCGGAAATCGATGTCCGACAGCTGCTGGTCGAAGGTGAAGCGCTGCCGATAGAAGCGCGGCCTGGCCGCAACGACGCCGGAGCGCATCTTGCTGCGCATGCGCCTCAAGGCCCAGAGGATCGTCCGGTTCTTGTAGGCGGCGTAGCCGAACACGGCGCACACGGCGAACGCGATCGCGAGGGTCCACCAGGAGAAGTGGAAGAGCGCGAGCACCATCGGAGCGCCRGCCTGCGGCGGCAGCGGTGTGCCAGGGATGCGGTAGGACTTGCCCGTCCGAGGCCAATAGTTGCTCATGCGACCTCCGCCTCGACGGTGGCCGCGCCATCAGCGGCGGCCGGCGCGCTGGCGGGAAGCGAGGTGACGGCGGCCCCGGCATTGGGGTTGAAGCCACGGTGCGCGCAGTACTCGTTGGCCTCGCGCAGCGTCATGGACGACACCTCCACAAAACTCTCGAAACTGATCAGGCCGTCGGCCAGTGCCGCGAACGACTTGGCTTCGAAGTCGTTGCCGCGCTCGGTCACCAGCTTGCGAACGGCCAGGCCCCACTGATGGGTCGGCAGATCCTCCATGTTTCGCTTCGCCTCGCGGTCGAAGACGCACCAGGAGCGGAACGCGATCACCTTGCCGTCGAGCCGGCGCGCGAGCTTCTGCGCGATAACCAGGCGGGTCTGTTCGATGAATTCGTTGGCGACGCGAGCATGCTCCACCGGCGGGAACAACTGCAGCGTCCGTGAGAGCGCGCGGTCAGGCGTCTCCGTGTGCATGGTGGCGTACGCAGCGTGGCCGGTCGCGCCCAGCTCGAAGCCGGCTCGCGCACTGTCCATGTCGCGGATTTCGCCCATCTGGATGACCTGGCCCTTCCGGCGCATCGCGTTCGGGCCCACCATGTCCATGGAACGCAGCTGCGCGCCGACACCCACCTCCGTCTGGGTCGGCTCGGGCATGAAGCCTTCGGCGTAGCCCTTGAGCAGGTACTCGACCGGCTGCTCGTAGGTGAGGATGTGCACCGGATCGTGACGGCGCTCCTCGAGGCGGTATCGGTGCGCGGCCGCGAGCAGCGTGGACTTGCCCGAGCCGGTGGTGCCAACGATCAGGACCATCCCGTAGCGCGGGAAGAGGTTCTGCATCAACTCCGGCTCCAGGCCCAACTGCGCGCACGTCGAGATCTGCTGGGGCATGGCCCGCAGCGTGATGTTCACGCCCGAGGGCGTGTTGCCCACCGAGCAGCCCGTGGCGTTCATGCGAAAGGCGAGCACCTTGTCGCGGGAGATCACCGCGTCGACCCGCGAGTCGATCGCATTGGCCGCTCCAATTTCGGTCTGCCCGCTCTCGTTGAAGAGCAGCGCGAGGATGGTGTTCACCTCGGAGTCGTCCAGACGGCGATCGGTCACCGGGTGCCATAGCCGGTTCACCTCGGCCCACACGTAATCGGTCGAAGAGAACTTGATGTCGGAAACCCCCAGGTCGTAGACCTTGGAGAGGAACTCATTCAGGTCCGCGCGCCGGATGTTGCCGATCGGCAAGGAGAAGCGCGGGACGGAGGATTTAGCAGCGTCGAGCACGGCCGCCTACTCGAGTGGCTTCCAGCGGCTCGAATCCTCGAAGCCGGCCTGGCGGGTGATCCGGAACATCGTGTTGCCCACGGCAATCGTGTTCGGGTTCTCGTGATCGACCATCGTCTGCGCGCTCGCGACGACCGGGATCGTGACCATGTCGCGCTTCCACAGATCGTAGAAGAGACGCATGCCGAAGTAGGTCTTTTCGAGGTTGGCGACGTTCAGTTCGAAGATCTGCTGCGCCTGGGCCCGGCCAGTGGCCACAGCTTGGGCGACTTCCTTCTTCCAGAACGCTTGCTCGGCGCTGTCGCGCGGCAGCAGGCTCTTCACCGAGGCCATGTCAGCGGAGTCCTCGTTCGGCAACCCCAGCAGCAGCCAGTCGCGCCACGTCGGAGCGATGGCCACGAAGCGAGCGGGTTCGTCGATCCTGTAGATCGCGCCGGACACCCGCATGGTCGTCGCTTCCAGCGAGATGGCGTCCTTGCTTTCCATAATGACCGGCGGCAGCACCCCCGGGCCCATCATCAGACCGCCGAAGTCGAAGCGCTTGTCCAACTCGCGGTCGCGCTTGGCGACTTCCGCCGCGATCTCGCGCGAGCGCTGAAGCAGGCCCAGGCGCGTGCCCAGCCCGAAGGCGGTCTCGCGCAGCGCGGTCTCTCGAACCATGCTCAGCCGGCTCTCGGACTCGGTTGCGCCCTGCGCATTCATGAGCGAGTCGATCGAGAGGGACTGGGTCTGAGCAGATGCGGCTTGCGCCGCGGCAACCGCCATGACGGCGACGGCCAGACGAGCCGCCTTGCTGATGAATGGGGTTCTGCTGGTCATGGGGAATCAGAACGCGCGGTAGCGAATCTCGACGCCCGAGGGCAGGAGCACCAGGTCGGCGCGCTGACCGAGCTGATAGCCGATGTCGCGCATCACCTCGTCGACGGGGACACCGAGTGCATGCACCTGGACGTACATCGGAAGCCGCGGCGTCGGGCCGGTGACGGACGCCTTCTGGCCTGTGACCTGTTCAAGGTTCTTCAGGAGGTCGCTTGCGTCTCCGCGCCAGGTGACCCAGAGCTTGCCATCGGCCATTCGGGGAGCTGGCGCCTTGGCGTCGGCGCTGCCAGTGAATGCGGCCTGGTTGGCGGACTTTTGGAAGAGACGGTCGAGCTGCACAGCCACCGGGTCCGTTGAAGGGGCTGGCGCCGGCGTCGTGGTGCAGGCGGTGAGTGCCAGGAGCGCTGCAGTTACTGCTCCAGCGACGAGGATCCGCGAGAAGTTGGTCATATCAGAATGAAGACGAATGTTTGGGCGAGTGCCTTTAATTCGCGCCGATACTATCTCACGGTTAATAGAGCGGCAAGACACAAATGCCCGTTCCTGCATCACACCGACATGCGGCTGTTGAAGTTTTGACACGGCGTCGCCTCGGCCTCGAGGGACGGCAGCACGGGACACCGGTCCTCAGGCTGTCATCCGCGGCGCCTGGTGGTCGACGTCCATCTCCTTGGGCCAGTGGCCGCGTGCTTCCCGCATCTTGGCCATCTCGCCACTGCGAAGCGCTTCGAACATGGATTCGGTCGTCGGGGCCTTTTCGCCCGAGACACGCTCGGCCAACCAACGGCCGCAGTCCTTGAGCACTGACCACACCTCCTGAAACAGGCTCTTCGGCGCCGGCTCCGTGATCTCCATCTCGCCTGCGCTCCAAAGCGCGAACGCGTGGGCGGCGCACTCCTCGGGGCGGCTGCACTGGCGGGCGGCCTCGAGCTCGCCCAGGTTGATCAAGGTCTGCTGCGTGCGGCGGGCGAGTGGCTTGTGCGCCGCGAACTCGCGCTGCATCATGACCCGCTCGTCGACCGTCAGCATGTTCTCAGTGGCGAAGTGCCAGGCCTCGTGGCGTGCGGCGCGGTCGAGGTTCTGAGCGTGCAAGTTCAGCAGGATGCCGTTGTTGATGTACTTCCCGGCGACCTGGCGCTGCCTGGCAATGTCGTAGAGCGCGTCCATCAGCTTCACGTGGCGAGCCGTTCCCATCATGAGTTCGCACTCGGCCAGGACGCGGTTCACCTCGACTTGGCCGTTGCGCGCGCCCTTCCAGACAGGGGACAGGCTGTAGAGCGGCATCGGCCCACGGAGCGCTTCCTTCATTGCCGGTGTCATCTCGAAATGGGGGACATCATGCGTCACCCCGTTGAGGCTCACCTGTCCCATCGTCACCTTGGCGCCAAGGGGCTTGAGCAGTTTGTCGGCCAGCTTCGGTAGGATGTTCTTGTAGAAGTCGTCCAGGCTGGCGCCGCCGCCGGCACGACCGCCGTTGCGCATGGACTGGGTGATCCAGGCGAACTGATTCACCTGGGGGATCGCTGCCGCGCGCTGCATGAGCCGGCGCAAGATGAGCCCCGACCATTCTTCGGTATTCGTGACAAAAGGCGCCGCCGGCGTGCTCCCCGTCCACCCCTTGACGCGGCCCGCCTCGGCTGCAGCGATCATCTCGGGATCCTTCGGGTCGTACTTAACCCCCCGAAGCTCGACGGTGGCTTTGGTCTTGATCGCGCCGATGAGCAGTTCCCGCTCCGCGCCCTGCAGGTAGGTCGTTCCCAGCCTCTGCGCGAGCAGAGCAATGACCGCCTCGCGCGCCGCGGCCCGACTCGCCTTGCCGCCGGCCTGCGCCCAGTCGCTCTGGATTTCCTCGACGAAGAACAGCGAGCCGCGCTCCGTGATGCGCGCGTGCGCCATGATGTTCTTGTCGACGCTGCCGTCGAGCGCGTCCCGAAAGTGAGATGCTTCGTAGTCCCAGGCCTTCGGCAGCAGCTCGCGCAGCGCTTTCATCTGGGCCTGCATCTTTCCGGGCAGATCCGGGTCGTCCATGAGGGATTCCAGGCTGAAGGCCAGATCGGCGGCGGCGTACTGCATCGCCTCGATCCAGTACTCAAGCTCGCTCAGTTCATCCTGGAAGTTGTCCCGCTGGGAGTTCAGAATGAAGAGGAGTTCCTTGTACACGCCGCCGGGATGGCGCCAGCTGGCATAGCGCGGCTGTGCGAGCTCCAACTCCTTGACGGTCGGYAGCCCCGACAGAACCAGCCCGGCGACCTCGTCCTTCGTCAGGGACTTCGAATCCGACGCCTCAAGACTCCCCAGGATCTTGCTGTCCTCGAGCTCCGAGCGCTTCACGCCCTTGGTCTGGAGCGCCTTGATCATCGCGGCCCACTGCTTCGGTGGCGCCTTGCCCTGGCTGCCGGTGGCCAGGAGCTGGTGCAACTTGGAGTAGAAGCCGGCGTCGCCGGCCGCTCCCGCGGTCTCCAGCGTGTGGCGTGCGTTCAGGTAGCAGTAGCGGTCGCCATTGGAATTAATCATTCGTGTGTGCCTATTGACGCGAAGTTAACAATTTCTCGGCGGCGAGTATAGGTTGCATGTTCACAACAGCAGCCGAAACTTCTTTGTTGGGTCGTGTTCGGATCTCGTCAGAACCAGTTCGGCGAGCAAGCCGGACTCGATGAGGCTTGATCGGTGGGCAAGGCCCAGACTGGCGCTGGTAGTTCTGTCGGCTTTCTCTCTACCAGTCGGCCATCGTCTGGCGAGAATCGCGTGCGCGGCCACTTGGTAGATGCAACGGCTTTCCCTATCCCATCCCACCACGCCTCCCGCCACCCTCGCCCGTTGCGATATGCAAGTTGGTAGATGCAACGGCTAGTTCTGGTAGATCGCAACCCAAGCTGGCGACTTAGCCGATGCAACGGGTGTCTCTCGGCTTGTTCCGGCATGGCTCGCCCAGGCGACCGAGCACGGAACGGCTTCATCCGCCAGCTCATGGAGATGGGCCTAGTCGTCCAGAAGGAGCGTCTGCGCCGCATGGACGGCCTGTCGACCCGGATCTCCGGCGGCTCGATGAGGTGCTGGGGTCGGCTTCGGCCATCCAGCGCACGCCAACACCCGTCGAGCCGGGGGCCCAAACGAACCAGCGCGCGCCGACAACTGCGAGCGAGAGTTTGGGTACGGGCGCACCAGCGCCGGTGGGCGACGGACGCTTTTCCGCCAGCTCGGCTCCGGCTCTATCGTCGGCCGAACCCGTGCTGCGCCCGGATCCGTTTCCAGCTGCCCAGCCCGAGCAAGCGACTCCAGTGAGCGCGCAATCGGCTGCCGCGGCGCCCGCTCGCGACGATGATCGCCCTCCTCCGCGCGTCCCCGGCTTCAGCGGCCGCCGCATGCTGGCCGGCGAATCCTTCGAATGACGATTTGGGCGCGTCGCACCTCGAATGCATTGCAGGCAACTGGAGCTAAGCATGCTTAGTTCCAGTTGGCCGTCGGATTGCGCCTCGACTGTCCGCCGTTCATGCAAACGAACTGGAGCTAAGCATGCTTATGCCCAGTTGCCTGACAGATTCCGGAGATTCCGCGCCTGCGAGCAACTGGAGCTAASCATGKTTAGCTCCAGTCAGGCGTCACAACTGGGTGAATTGCCAGGCAGATCTAGAAGCGAGGAACTGGAGCYAAACATGKTTAGCTCCAGTTCCTCGCGCATTGGGGTCGGGGTAGTTCACACGTCCYGYTTTTCGGGSGGCAACCCCCACGGAGGCAAACGCGGCAGGCAACTGCGGCTAACCATGCTTAGCTCCAGTTGCTCGCACCCCTCCTCCCTGCCCGTTTTCAGGCGTCCGACYGGCCAATTCGACAGTCAACTGGAGCTAAGCATGGTTAGCTCCAGTTGCACGCGAGGTCGGTTTGGCGCTCGATTTCGCCCGTTTTCCCGACTTGTTACCAGAACTCGTCACATTTATCGGCCATTTGGGGGGAAACCGGGGGAWTCGAGCCCYCTCGGAACCTTCGGCACCGGGCGGACAAGCAGGCCCAGCGGACCAGTCCCATGTGAATGGCCTMAGTCCACACCCGAACCCGACCACCTCTAGAACCAGCACCCCGCGCGCCAGACCCTCCCGCCTGGCGCCGGGACCGAGCACCCAATGAACAGCAATCAAGACTTGAACCGCGACTCCAACCCGGACRGCACTCCTGGCGAACCGGATAACTTTCCGAACGCGGCCCCCTCAGGCGAGACCTCAACGCAGCGGCTGAGCAACTGGTACGAATCCGCAGTACAGCCGGTCACGGACAAGACCGCCGTCAGCTATCGGCGCAACTATTTCATGCTGGTGGACCGCGCCGCGGCTGCCCTCAATCTCGATCCGGACTTTGTTTCGGTACCGGATCTGATCGACCAGCTGCGCGCCGATACCACGCTCACCGACGGCACTAAGGCCACTTACCGAGCCGCGATCATGTGGGCGCTCAAGCAGCCCGACATCGACTTCTTGCCGTCCGTCCGGGAGAGCGGGCTCGAACTCATTCGCGCCTTCAACCCGCGCAAGGGCGCAGCTCAAGAGATCAAACGCAACGCACGAGTGAAGGCCCGGGCGATCGCGGAGCAGGATCTCGGACCACTTCTCAACGCCTCCTTGCAGCC
>NZ_JBFUIU010000406.1:0-8112 GCF_056401695.1 Variovorax sp. P4_D9 | reverse complement strand
GCTCGTAGACCTCGCTGACCATCCACTGCGCCACGCCGCTGCGGGGCCGCATCATCGCCACCAGCGGGCAATCCCGGGCCGCCGCGACGGTCATCTTGCAGGTGGCATGGAGTCGCATCGGGGGACTTTCGATCGGGAGGCTGAAAAACAAGAGGCCCGGCGAGTTTCCCCGCCGGGCCCAGGTTCTCGCCACGTGCTGCGTTTGCCTGCGAGAGGCTGCGTTTGCCTACGTGAGAGGCGCACCGGAGAACCTGGATCCAATATGGCGCAGATCGCGGCGCCGGCTTGTCGGACGTGGCCGCGACTCAGGGGCCGGCGAAGGCCATGGGCGCGCGGCCCGGTCTCACTTGGGGTCGCTGCGGCGACTCGGCTCCGCCGGCTTGACCGGTTCCGCTGCCTTGGCATCGGCCTCGGCCGCCGGCGGTCGCTCGATGTTCGCGATCGCTCMACTGGAGCGCATGGCCGCCGAGCCGCTGAGGGTGTCGGAGAGCGCCCTGCCGATCGTTCCGCCGGCGGGGCCCACCTGCGGCTCGGCCGGAGCCGGCTTGGACGGTGCCGACGTGATCGGCGGCGTCTCGGGATCGGCGGCCCAGCTCGAGGCCGACACCAGGACCGCACCGGCCAGCATCTGCCGGCCGATCGCCCGGAAGCGCAAAAGCATGCGACGCCTTTCAGCCTTCATGGTTCCTGCCTCCAATTCGATGCATCAGTTCGCCGATCCAGCCGAGCAGTTTGACAATCAGCACCGGCAAGCTCACCGTTACCGGATTCACGTAGTGCCCAAGATAGCGCACCGCGAGCGACATGAGAAGAAAAGTGAGCCCGGCCGCCGCCCCGATCCACAGCAGCGATCGGAGGATGCCGTGCGAGCCCACCAGGGCCGCTTCGACGGCCATGAAGAACAGGAAGCCGACCCCGTAGTTGACCCTGCCGGAACCGGCGCGAAGTAGCGTTGGTCCAGCAGCGCTTCGAGCGCATTCGCCTGCAGGTCCATTCCCTGGACGTCACCGTCGTCGACCACCGAGCGATGGCGGTCGAGGGTCGGGCTGCGTTCACCGACGATCACTATGCGACCGCGCAGGTAGTCGACATCGACGCGCGCCGCCGGCCGTTCGGCGCACGGCGGCTGCATCCTGGCGCTCGCGGCAGCCAACGCGCAAAGCAGGTCGCCGCCCTGGAAGACCACCAGGTCCTTCGGCTCGATCATCGAGTGCACCTGTTCGATGCCGAGCTTCCTCGAAGTAGATGCTCTGAGCAGCAAAGCGCAGGTTGCGCTCCTTCGCTACGATGGCGGCACCTTGCTCGTCATCCACCCCGCGACCCGACTGCCCGCTTCTCATTGCCCAATCCATGACCACACCCGGGTCGCCACGGCGTCGACGCGCAACCAAGTTGCTGCTATGGGCTATGGGGCTGCTGCTTGCCGCGGCCTCCGGGGTGATGCTCTTCCTGACGACACTCGACGCCGAGGTCTACAAACGAGCCTTGGAGCGAAGGCTTTCATCCGTTCTGGATCGGGAGGTGTCGATCGGCAGTCTGTCGTTCGACCTTGCCGTACGACCGACCTTGTCCGTGCGCGATCTGCGCATCGCAAACCCTCCCTGGGCATCGCGCCCGGACTTCGTGACCGCTGCGAGCGGCGAGGCGCACCTCGATCTCATCGCCCTGTGGAATGGTCAGGTCGAAATGCGCGCCGTGCACCTGGAGGGTGTCGATCTGCTGCTCGAGCGCAATGCGGAGGGCGAAGGCAATTGGCCGTTCGGCACGCCCGATCGGGGCATCAAGCGCGCGGCATTGCCTGACTTCGGCACCGTGTCGCTGACCGACGTACACGTTGGCTGGCGGCAAGGCGGCGGCTCCGTCGAGCAGGTTCGTGTCGATACCGCCGAGGTCACGATCAGCGACGGCGTGCCGTTTCGGGTTCAAGCGCTTGCCGACTATCGAGAATCTCCGATGCATCTCACGGTGGAGGCCAACGCCTCGCTTCAGGCTGCACTCAATGGCGAGCCCTGGCGTCTGTCCGTCGGCCTGCGACCGAAGGGCGCGTCCCTCACGCTCGACGTGCGGCTGGCATCGATCGCTTCGCTCGAGGGCGTCGAACTCGGATTTGAGATGACGGGCGAGCATCTCGACGCGTGGTCCGGCGTCCTGGGGCGGGCATTGCCGGGATGGGGCCCCTATCGTCTGTCGGCGCAGTCACGCTACGTACGAGGCAGCCTGCATGTCGAAGACTTGAGTCTGTCGCTCGATGGACTGCCGATGCAGCCGTCGCGCCTCGAGATCGGGTCGGGCAAGGCTGTGCTCGGCGCGAACGTGGACACGCGGCTGACGGTCGAGGGCAAGATCGGTGAAACTGCGTTCTCGCTCGAGGCAGGCAGCGCGCCATGGCCTGAGCTGCAAAAAATAGATGGCGTCGCGCCTCTCACGCTGCGCGCCCAGCTTGCGGACTTCACGCTGAGCGCCAATGGGAGCATGACGCCCGCAGCCGAAGCCACGGACTTCGACCTGGCGCTGTCCGCCCGTGGCGACGCCCTGGCGCCGCTGCGCCTGCTTGCGGGCCTGCGCCTGAGCCAACCCTTGCCGGTGGATCTTGCGGCTCACGTGACGCATTCCAAGGAAGGCTATTCGGCCAGGAACATCCGTGGCCTGGTACTCGCCTCGGCGGTGTCAGGAGATCTCGCGTACGTAACCGCGCCACGTGTGCTGCTCAGCGGGGCGCTGAACCTCGGCCATTTGGACTTGAATCAGTCCGATGTCAAAGCTCTCGAATCGGCCGCGTCTGAGTCGCGACCACGGGCCCTCTCCGGTGCGGGCGCGCCGGCGTGGCTAAAGCGCGTCGAAGCGGATCTGTCCCTGCGGATTGCAGCAATCACCGGCCTGCCTGTCCCGGCCAGGAATCTGACCGGTCGGGTGAGCTGGCGCGACGACGTGGTCCGGCTACAAGGGCTTGCCGCCACACTGGCCGGCACGGCTGTCACGGGAGACGGCACGCTTCGCTGGAGCGATGGCCGGCCGCAGATCGCTGGCAACGCGAGCATCGCGGTGCTCGACTTCGCCAAGCTCGGCGGCAGCGCGGCGAAACCAGGACCGCGCAGTGCATTCGACGATCCACTGCCGCTGGCGCCGCTGCGTGCGTTCGATGCCAGGCTACAGTTCGACGTTGCCCGCATTGCGGGCGCACCGGTGCCGATCGGCAAGGTGGCTGCGCTCGCGGACCTGCGGGGCGGCAAGCTCGCCATCGACCTGAAATCTGCCACGGTCGCCAACGCTCCGGTGCAGGGCCATGTCACGCTCGATGCGAGCGGGCGGGCATGGCGCGTCGATGCCAACGCGATGGCCGATCGCATCGACGTGGCGGCGCTGCTGCGCTCGCCGAATCGGCGGGACACGACGAGCGGGGCGATCCGGGGACTGCAAGTCGTGTTTGGCTCGCGGGGCACGAGCGTGCGCGAACTCATGAAGCAGGCGAAGCTTTCCGTTCGCAACGCTCCCTTCTCCCTTGCGGTGGGTCGCGACCGCTCCCCGGTCCAAGTTGAGCAGGCGAACATTGAGGTTGAGCCGGGCGGCCCGGTGCGCGCGAGCGCGGTTGGCCATGCACTCGGCGCGCCGATGGATTTGACGGTGGTCGCCGGGCCGCTGGCCGAACTGCTGAACCCCGAGACCGCGTGGCCGAAGATGGAAGCGAATCTGCGCACGGCTCTGGGCGGAGAAACACTCCACGTCCTTGCGACCAGCGGGCCGCTGCAGCGTCTGCTCGGCCTGCGTGACGTGCCGCTGGCATTGCAGGCGACGCTGCTTGGCGCGCGCGCCACCCTGGAGGGCAACGTGAGCAATCTTTCGGCGCCCACAGGCACGCGGTTCGACGCCCGGATCGAGATCGACAACCTGGCACAGACGGCGGCGGTGTTCACCGCTTCGCGCCTGCCTTCCCTCCCGTTCAGCGCCGCGGGACGCGTCACGCTGGGAGACGGGGAGGTGGCTGTCGACGATCTCAGCGCGCAGGCCGGCAAGTCGGATGCGGCCGGGCGACTGCGAATTCGGTGGCGTGACCGGCCGGATCTGTCAGCGGATCTCACGTCCAAACTGATCGATGCCACACAGTGGGAGAAACCCACGGCCAATGAGAAACCGGTGCTGGACCGGCCCATCCGCATGCCGTCCCTGCTCTCACGCGACGCGCAGCTGCGGCTGCGAGCAGAGCGCTTCCTTTTGCATCGATACGACCTCGCGAAGCTGCAACTCGATGGCACGCTCACCAACGGACTGATCGAGGTTTCGACCGCAGCGGCCGAAGGCGGGCTGCGCGGGGAACTGCGCCTTGATTTGCGCCAGGAAGTGCCTGGTGTGGCGTTGCGTCTGTCGCTCAAGGAAGTCGATTCAGAGGCGCTGTATACGGCACGAGTGGGGCCGCCGAGCGGGGCCGCCACGCCGTTGCTGTCGATGAGCGCGCAGCTCGCTGGCGCCGGTACCACGCTGCGCAACATGCTCGCGGCCGGGCGCGGTGAGTTTCTGCTCACCGCCGGCGCGGGCACATTGCCCATCAATTCAGGCTATGGCTTCGAGAGGATTGCCGGCAACCTCCTCCTGGCGCTGGTGCCAGGCCGCAGGGCGGCGGACAACGCCCAACTCGAATGTGCGGCCGCGCGCTTCACCATCGCCGACGGCGTGGCCACCTCGAGCGACGGCGTTGCGCTGCGCCTGAAGCATCTGGACATCCTGGGCGGTGGCGCGGTGAACCTGAGAACGAGCGAGATCCTGTTCGGGTACCGCGCGGTGCGACGCGAGCTCTTCAGCTTCAGCTTGCTGGGCCTGACGAGTGGCGTCGCGAACGTCACCGGAACGATCAGCGATCCGACTTTCAAACTGGACACCAGGGGCATGTTGATCGTGGGGACCGCGGCCTGGGCCACCGCCGGGGCGTCGCTGTTGGTGGGCGACTTGTGGCGCAAGCTCGAGTCGACCGCCAACCCCTGCGCCCGCATCGCTGCCGGCGCCCAACTTTCGAGCGACCCACTCGACGTGCTGATGCGATCATCGCCATCGGTCAAGCCCTGATCGGTACGTCTGATGTTTTCGTTCACGGATACTGAGAGTGGATGAAATGCGGGCATGTCCTGCTACAAGGCGACCGCAACCGGGGCGCCTCGTCCTCGACGATTACGGTCTGGTGCGTCACCGCCATCTCCAGCACCTTCTTGCGCCGATCCAGGCTCAGCATCGCGCCGCTGGGGTTGCCGAAGGTCGGGATGAGATAGACGAACTTCGGCTTGTGCTCGGCGACGAGCTTTCGAGCTCGTCCGTGCACACGCCGTTGGCGTCGATCGGCGCGCTGATCAGGTGTGCGCCGTAGAGCCGGAAGCACTGGATGGTCGCGAGGAAGGTCGGGCGTTCGACGATCACCTTTTCGCCAGGCGAGATGAGCGTCCTGCCGACCAGGTCGAACGCCTGCTGGCTGCCGGTGGTGACGATGAGGCCGCTGGGGTCGACATCGACGCCCTTGGTCTTCATGAAGGCGATGAGTTGCGTGCGCAGCGGCTCGTAGCCTTCGGTCGCGCCGTACTGCAATGCGCCTCCGGCCTCTTCCGACAGGGCCTTGACGCTCGCTTCCTTCAGTCCTTCGACGTCGAACATCGCGCTGTCCGGAAAGCCACCTGCAAAGCTGATGATGCCGGGTGTGCCGAGCAGCTTGAAGAGTTCGCGGATGGCGGAGGTTTCGACAGGGGAAGCAAATTGCATGGAAAGTTCTCACTTTCGGGGGCCATATGAAATGGCCGACATACGTAGATCTGTTAGCTCAAACCGCAAACTGGCAGCGAAGCGCCGTGGATCGCCCTGGCTTGGTCTGATGCCAAGAAGAGGATGGCGTCTGCCAGATCTTGCGGCGCCACCCAGCGCGACGGATCGCCATCGGGCATAGCAAGCCGGTTTTCAGGCGTATCCATGATGGTCGGCAGCACGCAGTTCACGTTGATGCCTTTCTCGCGCAGTTCCGCGGCCATCGACTCGGTCAGCCGCATCACCACACTCTTAGACGCAATGTAGGCACCCATCCGCGCGGCGCCCCTGTGCGCAGCGAATGCACCGACATTGATGATCTTCCCGGAGCCCGCTGCCAGCATGTGCGGAACTGCGGCTCGGGCCATCTGCAGTACTGACCCGGCGTTGATGCCGAGCAGAAAATCCCAGTCGGATGGGGAGGTCTCATGCACCTCCGCGCCCATGCGGAACCCGCCCGCGAGGTTGCACAGCACGTCGATCCGGCCAAAGCGCCCAATCGCCTGTTCGGTTGCCGAGAGGACTTCGTCAGCGTGCATCAGGTTCGCTCCGATCACAAGATGGCGCCCCCTGTCCGGGAAGTCGCTGTCCAAGCTGACGGCTTGCTGGTCGACCAACACCAGCTGCGCGCCCCGGTCGGCAAAACTCTTCGCCACGACGCGGCCCAGATTGCCCGCGGCACCCGTGATCAGGACTGTCTTGTCGCGGAAGTTCATGACTGCACGCTTTCCTGCTTTTGTCGGTGATAGCGCCCCGAGCCTCGGGACAGGACTCGATCGGTCGCCAGTACCGTTCCCGGCTGGTATTCGGGAAGGCCTTTGATATGTTCGTAGACCGGCGCGAAGTCGATGCGTGCCAGCGCAAGAAGCTCATCGAGGTTGTCGATCACAAAATAGCTTTCCTGGAAATCGTCGATGCGGTAGTGCGTGCGCATCACGCGTTCGAGGTCGAAGCCGATGCGGTTGGGTGACGGATCGTCGAGCGCGAACACGCTTTCGGTGAACGACGACGCAATGCCCGCACCATAGATCCGCATGCCATCGGCATGCTTGACCAGTCCGAATTCGACGGTGTACCAATAGACACGCGCCAGCTTGTCGAGCACTCCCAGTTCCTTGGCGCGAAGGCCGCCCAGACCATAGGCTTGGATATAGTCAGCGATGACAGGATTCATGAGCATCGGGACATGACCGAACACGTCATGAAAAACATCCGGCTCTTCAAGGTAGTCCAGTTCGTGGGGCTTGCGGATGAAGTGTCCAGCGGGAAATCGCCGGTTCGCCAAGTGATCGAAAAACACATCGTCCGGGACAAGACCAGGGACCGCAACCACTTGCCACCCGGTCTTCTTCATGAGCACTTCGCTCAACGCCTGAAAGTCCGGGATCTGTTCCGGGCCAATTGGCAGATTCTTCATGCCCTCCACGAACTCGTCGCAAGCGCGCCCTGGCAGCAGTTTGCTTTGACGTTCGAAGAGCGTCCTCCAGACGGCGTGATCTTCGACCGTGTAGTTCGACCATCCCTGATCGATGGTCCAGTCGGAGCGGTGAGGCTGTACGTCGCCGGCGGCGAGCCCGTGCTTCGTTGCCTCGCCGGACTGTTCATTGAGTTGTCGCTGCATTAGAGTTCTCCGGTTGCCGTCTTCAGGACGCCGTGATGGTTTTGTAAAGCCGTTCTGCCAAGTGCGCCATCTCGATGTCTCGCATCGAGATGCCGGTGACGTCGTGTGTGGTCAAGGTGATGTCCACTCGGTTGTAGACGTTGAACCATTCGGGATGGTGGTTGACTTTTTCCGCCGCGAGGGCCAGGCGAGTCATGAAGCCGAACGCCTGGCTGAAGTCGGCAAAAACAAGCTCGCGCTTGATCACACCTCCGCGGGAGTCCTCGCAGCGCCACCCTGGAAGATCTGCAAGTAATTCAGTGGCGTGGGAAATTTCGAGTCGGTGCATGGCTTACTTTCGAAATCTGGCAAAGGCGCTCAACTCGCAGCAAGAACGCCGCGGCGCACCTGGTCGCGCTCGATCGACTGGAACAGGGCCTTGAAGTTGCCCTCGCCGAAGCCGTCGTCGCCCTTGCGCTGGATGAACTCGAAGAACACCGGGCCGCCGAAGGCCGTCTCCGAGAAGATCTGCAGCAGCAGGCGCGGGTTGCCGCCCTCGGTGCTTCCGTCGAGCAGGATGCCGCGCGCCTGCAGTTCGGCGACCGGCTGGCCGTGGCCTGGCAGCCGCGTCTCGAGCATCTCGTAGTAGATGTCGTTGGGTGCGGTCATCAAGGGCACGCCGGCCAGACCGAGCTGGTCGATGGTGTCGATCAGGTTGTCGCTGAGGAGGGCGATGT
>NZ_JBFUIU010000405.1:0-8126 GCF_056401695.1 Variovorax sp. P4_D9 | reverse complement strand
CGTCACTGCCTGTGCGGCCTTCCTCTGTTTCGGCGCCGGAGGTCCCTCCGCGGGCGCCCTCGCAGGCGCGAAGGTCTTGGCATGCTCTTCCTTCTCGGCCGGTGAAGCCGCGGCGCGCGTCGAAGAAAGGAGCACCTCGCTCGGCCCCAGGCCCAGCTCGGCGGGCACGACACGTGCCCGGGTCGCCACGCGCGGCACCGGCTGCGCCAGCGGCGCCCGCGAAGATTGCTGAGCGGCGATCAGTGCGCTGGGTTGCCGGGCCGGAGGCGTTCGCCACGCGGTCCAGGCCGCAAAGGCTGTGAACAGCAGCAGCGGCGGCAGCAGCGCCATCTGCATGACGTTGCGCAGCGAGCGAGCGTCGGAGGAGGAGCCGGCCTCGCTGTCGGCCGGCTCGGGTGTGGCGGTCTCGGCCTCGGCTTCGGCGTTCGGAGGCAGTGCGCCGCCGCAAGTCCGGCAACGCGTATCGCTCAGGTGGTTCACGCTCTGGCAGAACTCGCAGGTCGCGAACTGGGCCTTCTTGCGAATGAGCATTTCCACGACGTCTGCAACTTGCACGAAAGCGACGGCCCGCGGGCGGGCCGGCCAACGGGCCGTCTCGAGGATTGCGTGCGTACGGAAGGGGTTCATATCTTCTGAGCTCAGCGAAGTGAGCTTTTGTCGTACATCGTTGGAAGGTCGAGTGTAAGACGCCGCCTCGATTCTTCGCTAGCGTTTTATCGGGCATGCATGCAGTGGGATTTTTTTCACACTCCGCCGCCAAAGCTGTGACAACTTGCTTCACGAACGTGTTGGCGCTCTCTACGATCGACCCAAACATCGAAAGCGTCCAATGCAACTCCCGGTCTTGCGTCTGTCCCGAACGATCGCCGTCTTGAGCCTCTGCGCAGCCAGCGCGATGGCCTCGGCTGAAATCCATCGCTGCAAGGACGAGCGTGGCCAGACGGTGCTCTCCGACCGGCCGTGCGGCTCGGCGTACTCGGGTCAGTCGCTGCAGTCGAACGCGGTGGGCAGCGCTGCCGACCGACTCGCCGTGCCGCAGATGCATGCCTTGCGCGCGCGGGAAGGCAGCGGGCAGTACGACTTCATACCGGCCAGCCGGTCGAGCGAGCGTTATGCGGAGAAGCCGGTGCTGAAGTAGCGCCCCGAATTCGCCCCGCGGTCAGGGCAGGGCCGCGACCGCCGTGGCGGCCTCGGCGGCGATGCGGCGCAGCAGCTCCGTCAATGTTTTGGCCTGCGACTGCGGCGTGTCGGCATCGCCCGCGATGTCGACGCTGAACTCAGCGCCATGCAGYAGCCGCGGAACGCGCTCGGTGCTCCACAGCGTGATGCGCACGCTGGCCTTCAAGCGCCGCTCGCTGCGCACGTAGTCCATTCGGCTCAGTGCCACCTGCAACGAAGCGGCCGGCGACTGCTCTGCGCAATTGGCCTCGCAGAGGCGCCAGCCGGGCAGGCGCTCGCGCAGCGCGGCCGTGAACTCTCGCGCCACGCCGATCTCGATGCGCTCGGYCCAGAAGGTGTCGGGCCATTCGCCCAGCGTGCTGGCTTCGGCCCGGTAGCGCACGCGGCGCGCGACAAGGTATTCGGGAATCTCGGGCCGGCTCACGGCCAGCACGCGGACGCCGGCCGGCGGCGCGGACACCGTGGCGGCGGCTGCCGCGACGGCCTGCGGCAGGGTCARCAGCACCGGCGGTGGCCCCGAGGCGCAGGCCGAAAGCATCACGACCAGCGCGGCGCGCAGCGGCCAGGCCGCCCATCGGTTCAGTGCAGTCGTCATTCGCGTGAGTTCCCGAAAAAGATGGCGTTGGGTCGTTCCTCGAGCTGCTCGCTCAAGGAGCGCAGGCTCCGCGCCGCCTGTGAAAGATCCTTCGCCGCCGCCTCGAGGTCGCCGCGCAGCGGCGCGCCGGGCGAGGCCACGTCGGCCAGCCGTTCCATCGCCAGCTTGGCGGTCTCCGAGGCCTGGCGGGCGCCCACCAGGGCACGTTCCAGTTCGGGCTGGGCCGCGAGCACCGTCTGGCGCGAGCTGTCGGCCAGTTGCGTGATCGATCGCAGCGTGGCCTCGGAGCTGCCCTGCACCTGCCGGATGGCTTCGGTGGCGGCCATCAGCGTCTTGCGCGACTCGGCACCCGTCAGCTGCAGTTCCTTGCCGGCGCCGACGAGAACGCCCTGGGCGCCGTCCAGCGTTTTCTGCACCAACTCCATCGTGGTGCGCAGATCCTTGATGGCCTCCCGCATGTCGGCCACCGTGTCGCGCAGGGGCAGGTTGGCCACCTGGTCGATCAGGGCTTCGAAGCGGTCGGCCACCGCCGGGATCTCGGGCGCACCGGGGCCGCCGACAAGGATGTCCGGCGTGTTCGGCAGGAAGTCGAGTTCGATCAACTTCTGCCCGGTCACCACGCTCTGCATGGCCAGGCGCGCACGCAGCCCCCGCCGCACGAGGTCCGGCAAGTCGGGGATCTGGTCGCCCGGGCCCGCAGTGACACGCAGCGACGAGGGCTGCAGCCGCAGCGTGACCGGAATCGTGGTCTTGAGCGAACGGGCGTCCATCTGGATGCCGATCTCGGTCACCTGCCCGACCGTGACGCCGCGGAAGGTCACGGGCGCGCCGACCGACAAGCCGCTCACGTTGCCTTCATAGAACACGCGGGCCTTCTGCTGCTTGGTGAACAGGTCGTTGCCGCCCAGCCAGAGGATGGCCGCGATGGCGATGACGAAGGCGGCGACGACGAAGCCGCCGATCAGCAGGGCGTTGCGTTTCATGGGGAGGCCTCGGCAGTGGCGGCAGGTGCGTTCGCGGGCGGCACCTCCCGATGGAGAAAGGCATGCACGGTCGGGTGCACGTGCTGCTGGGCGAGCTCGCGCGGGCAGCCGTGGGCGATCGGCCGCTTGCTGTCGGCGTCGAGGAAGATGCCGTCGTCGGCGATCGCGAACAGGCTCGGCAGCTCGTGGCTGACGAAGACCACCGCCGCGCCGGTGCGATGCCGGATGTCGAGGATCAGGTCGTCGAGCCGGCGCGAGCTGATCGGGTCGAGGCCGGCCGAGGGTTCGTCGAGGAACAGCAGCGGTGGCTCGGCGGCGATGGCGCGGGCCAGGCCGGCGCGCTTCTTCATGCCGCCGCTCAGCGACGACGGATAGAAGTCCGCGAACTCGCCCAGCTCGACCCATTCGAGCACTTCGCGCGCCTTGGCTTCGCGCTGCCCGGCGTCGAGCCGGGTTTGGCGGGTGAGCGGCAGGCAGACATTTTCGAGCACGGTCATCGACGACCACAGCGCGGCGCTCTGGAACAGCATGCCGAAGCGCGAACGCAGCGCGCTGCGCTGCGCGTCGTCGCTGGCCCAGAAATCGACACCGTCGTAGGTCACGGTGCCGCCCGCCGGCGGCAGCAGGCCCACCAGGTGCTTGAGCAGCGTGCTCTTGCCGCAGCCGCTGCCGCCCATGACGGCGAAGATGCAGCCCTTCTCGACCTTCAGCGACACGTCCTCCTGGATCAGGCGGTCGCCGAAGCGCATCACGAGCCGGTCGACTGCGAGCAGGCTCATGGGAGCCCCCACGCTCGGCACTTCGTGTCCTCGCTGCCCCCCGAGGGGGCACGAGCTTGCTTGGGGCGGCCCGGCGCTGCGCTCATCAGATGTCCAGCGCGTTGGCGCAGAGGGCGAAGATGGCGTCGAGCACGATGATGCCGACGATGCTGGTCACCACGGCGCCGGTGGTCGCCACCCCGACGCCGGCCGCGTTGCGCTGGGCATGGAGGCCGTAGTAGCAGCCGACCATGCCGACCAGGGCGCCGAAGGTCAGCGACTTGCCGATGCCCAGGCCCAGGTGGGTCCAGGTGAGGGACTCGGCGGTGCGCTGCATGTAGGCGGTGGCCGAGACGTCCAGCATGGCGGCCGACACGATCATGCCGCCCAGCAGGCCGGYCACGCAGGCGAAGATGTAGAGCAGCGGCATCATCAACAGCAGCGAGGCCACCCGCGGCAATACCAGGAAGTCGATGGCGGTCAGGCCCAGCACCTCGAGCGCGTCGACCTCCTCGTTGGCCTGCATGGTCGCGATCTCGGCCGCGAAGGCGGCGCCGGTGCGCCCGGCGATGACCACCGCCGTGATGATGGCCGCCATCTCGCGCGCGACCGCGATGGCCACCAGGTCGGCGACGAAGATGCCGGCGCCGAACTTGGCCAGTTGCACCGCGCCGACGAACGCCAGGATCGCGCCGACCAGCAGGTTCACGACCCCTACGATGGTCACCGCGCGCGCGCTGCAGTCGGCCAGGACGCGGCCGAGGTCTTCGCGGCGGAAGGTCCAGCGCCCGCCCAGCGCGGCGGCGGCCGACAGCAGCACCTCGCCCAGGAAGCTCAAGGGCCGCTCGAGCAGGCCGGCGACCGATCGCCGCAGGGCGCCGAGCGGCTGGCGTCGGGGAAGGGAGGGCGGGGGCATGCGACGGACGGTGGTTTGTCCGTTGATGGTAGCGAATGACTCGCGGAAGACGGCGGAAACCAGTCCCGCAGGGCCTCGCGACCGACTTTCAGGCCGGACCGGCTACCACTCGCCCACTTCGCGCAGGCGCTGGTCGGGCTCCAGCCGATCGAGGCGCTCGCGGGCCTGCAGTTGCCGGCGCCGATCGGTGCCGACCAGCCTGCCCAGCTTGCGCGAGAGCGCCTCGGCAATGGAGCGCCGCGCCGGGGGCTTGGGCGCCGTGCGGCCGGCGCGGATCGAGCGGATGCGGCTGTTCATGGTTGCTTCTTCGGGTGGGCCTTGATCATCATGAACAACGGTGTCGGCTTGATGAAGGAATACCGCGTCGATGCGACTGCGGGCGTCGGATCGTGCAAATCGCACATTCGCACCGGATGGTTGCTGGACCGGGCCGGCCGGGGCCGACCTGGGAATAACCACTAGAGACTGAAGCCGTTGCATGTCTTTATAGTCTGCCGATCGTTTAGTTAACGATCGTTAGGACACAATGGGTGCATTCGATTCCGCCTCGCTGGCACAAGCGGTTCAGCTCGGCCTCCAGGGCATTTCCACCGGCGCGATCTACAGCCTGGTCGCCCTCGGCCTGGTGCTGGGCTACAAGGCCACCGAAGTGCTCAACTTCGCGCATGGCGACGTCCTCATGCTGTCGTCGTTCGCGGCCTGGCACTTCATCGTCGAGGCAGGCCTGTCGTTCTGGCTGGCGCTGCCGCTGGTGGTGGTGCTGGGCGCGGCCCTCTGCTGGCTGCTGGAAGCCAAGGTGATGCGCGCAATCGTCGGCCAGCCGCAGTTCGCGGGCGTGATGCTGACAATCGGCATCGGCTTCATGATCCGCGGCGGCACCAGCATCGTGTTCGGGCCCGATTCGCGCAGCTATCCGACGCCCTGGACCGACCGCACCACCCGGATCGCCGGCGCCGTGGTGGCCGACCTCAACCTCGTCATCATCGCGGCCGCGCTGGTGGTGACGGCGCTGCTCTTCGTCTTCCTGCAGCGCACGGCGCTGGGCGTGGCGATCCAGGCCTCGTCGCAAAACCAGCTCGCCTCGTACCTGTGCGGCGTGCGGGTCAAGCGGCTCAATTCTCTGGTCTGGGCCATCTCGGGGGCCATCGCGGCGCTCTGCGGTGTCCTGCTGGCGCCGATCTCGCTGGTCGACCTGGGCTTGTGGTTCGTGATGCTCAAGGCGCTCGCGGCGCTGGTGCTCGGCGGTTTCGGCAGCGTGCCCGGGGCGATCCTCGGCGGCCTGCTGGTCGGGCTGATCGAGCAGTTCTCGGGCGTCTATCTGCCCGACGGCTTCAAGGACGTGATGCCCTACCTGGTGCTGATCGTCGTGCTGGTGTTCTTCCCGCGCGGCCTGATCGGCGAAGCGYACGGGAGGCGCGTATGAGCTACGAGACCCGCTATGCCGAAGGCCGCGCGCTGCTGCGCACGCGCGGGCAGCGCCTGCTGTACGGCGCCCTGGCCATCGCGCTGGTGGCTGCGCCCTTCGCGCTGCCCACCTTCTACGTCGGCGAGGCTTCCTTCATCTTCATCATGTGCATCGCCAGCCTCGGGCTCATGACGCTGACCGGCTTCACCGGGCAGGTGTCGCTCGGCCAGGCCGCCTTCCTGAGCATCGGCGCCTACACACATGCACAGCTGCTGACGCTGGGCCTGCCGCTGCCCCTGTCGTTGCTGGCCGCCGGTGCGGCGGCCGGAATGGCGGGCTTGCTGGTGGGCCTGCCGGCGATCCGCGTCTCGGGCCTGCACCTGGCGGTCGTGACGCTGGCCTTCGCGATCGTCACCGAGCACGTCATGGGGCGCTGGACATCCGTCACCGGCGGCCACAGCGGCCTCGCGGTGCCCAACCCGGTGCTGTTCGGCCTCGGCCTGGGGGCCCCGCGACCCTTCTACTTCCTGTGCCTGGCGCTGCTCGGGCTGGTGCTGTGGCTGCTGCTCAACCTGATGCGATCGGCCACCGGACGCGCCTTTGTCGGCGTGCGCGACTCCGAGGCCGCGGCGCAGGGCCTGGGAATCCACGTGGCACGCACCAAGGTGCTGGCTTTCGTAATCTCGGCCAGCGTGTCGGGCGTGGCCGGCGCGCTGCTCGCGCACCAGACGCAGTTCATCACGCCCGAGGGCTTCGGGCTCGCGCTCTCGCTGCAGCTGGTGCTGATGGTCTTCATCGGCGGCATGGGCAGCCTGCGCGGCGCCATCTTCGGGGCGCTGCTTATCGGCATGCTGCCGTCGCTGATCTCACTCATGAAGCCGCTGCTGCCGGCGCGCATCGGCAGCCAGTTCGGGCTCGAGCTTTTCGTCTACGGCGCGGTGCTGGTGTTCTTCGTGCTGCTCGAGCCGCGCGGCATCAACGGCCGCTGGGTCCGGATCCGCGCCGCCCTCGACGAATTCCCGCTGCGCCATCGGGCGAGCTTCCGGCGACAGAAGGCCTACATGCGATCGGAGCGTGCCTGATGGCCTTCTTCGAAGTCGATCGCCTGAGCCTGGCCTTCGGCGGCGTGCGTGCGGTGCGCGAGCTCAGCTTCGAGGTGGCGCAGGGCGACGTGTTCGCGATCATCGGCCCCAACGGCGCCGGCAAGACCTCGGTCTTCAACCTGATCACGCGCGTGTTCGATGCCAGCAGCGGGTCGGTGCGGCTGCTCGGCCGCGAGATCACGAAGGTCGCGCGGCACGACGTGGTGCGGCACGGCATCGCGCGCACCTTCCAGAACATCGAGCTGTTCGAAGGCGCGACCGTGCTCGACAACCTGATGCTGGGCCGCCACTCGGCGCCGCACGGCAGCCTGTTCGCGCAGCTGCTCGACCTGCCGCTGGTGCGGCGCGCCGAGGACGCCACGCGCGAGGTGGTCGAAGACGTGATCTCGCTGCTCGATCTCGCGCCCTACCGCATGAGCCTGGTCGCCGGGCTGCCGTACGGCATCCGCAAGATCGTCGAGCTCGGCCGCGCGCTGGTGGCGGGGCCCCGGCTGCTGCTGCTCGACGAGCCGGCCTCCGGCCTCAACCCCGAGGAGACCCACGAGCTCGCGCACTGGATCCGTGACATCCGCGACGCACTCGGCATCACGGTGGTCATGGTCGAGCACGACATGTCGCTGGTCTCGGCGGTGGCCGACCGCGTGCTGGTGATGGAGCAGGGGCAGCGGCTCGCACTGGGCACGCCGGCCGAAGTGCAGTCCGATCCGCGCGTGATCGCGGCCTACCTGGGAGCCTGAGTCATGAGCGCCTTGCTGAGCGTGCGCAACATCGAGACCTGGTACGGCCCGGTCAACGCCATCCGCGGCGTCAGCCTGGAGGTGCAGGCCGGCCGCATCGTCTGCGTGCTGGGGGCCAATGGCGCCGGCAAGACCACGCTGCTGAACACCATCGCCGGTGTGATCGATCCGGCCAAGGGCAGCATCGAGTTCGAAGGCCGGCGCATCGACGGCCGTGATGCCGACGAAGTGGCGCGTGTCGGCGTGGTGCTGGTGCCCGAGGGCCGGCAGGTGTTCACCTTCCTGAGCGTGATGGAGAACCTGCGCATGGGCGCCTTCGCGCGCCGTCGCGACCCCGAGGTGGCGCGCGACATCGAGCGCGTCTTCGAGTGGTTCCCGCGCCTGAAGGAGCGCCGCGCCCAGGCGGCCGGACTGCTGTCGGGCGGCGAGCAACAGATGGTGGCGATCGGC
>NZ_JBFUIU010000404.1:0-8145 GCF_056401695.1 Variovorax sp. P4_D9 | reverse complement strand
CGCCGGGATTGAATTCGCCGTGGCTCATGATGTACCCGTCGCGGCGGATGGCCGCAAGGCCTTCGCGGAACGTTTGCCAGTCCGTACCCATGCCCGCCAGCGCGATGGTGCGCTGGTGCTGCTGAAAGATGCTGCGTAGCCGATGCGGCGGCAGGTAGGGCAGGATGATCTTGGATGCGGCGCCGGCAAAAAGCGGGCGGCGCTGGCCGCGCGAAAACAGGTTAGGTGGACTGCCTGGCGCCAGTTCCTCGCGGACGCACATCACCGAGTCGCTGTACAGCGCGCAGAGCAGGGCCGCGTGGCCCGTTTGCTCGACGAGGGGCCGCAAGACTTGCGCGCCTCCCTTGTAGAGCGGATCGCTCATGCGGATCTGGCGATCAAACTCCACAATGCGCGGCCCCAGCACATAGCGGCCGTTTGCAACCGCTTCGATTAAACCCGCCGTGTGCAGCGCCTTGATGTAGCGGTAGGACGTTGAACGGGATGTGCCCAAGTAGGTGACGAGGTCCGTCACCGGGCGCACCGACGCCGACGGCGTGAAGAGATCCAACAGGCCGAGCATGCGCTCAAAACTGCTTTGCGCGTCTGCATCCTTCTTCGATGAAGGCGCGGCCTTGGTTTCGGAGCGGGCAGGGGAGGGGCGCTTGATGCTGGTTTTGGCCATGCTGCTTGCTATCGGTCGGATTCCGGAAATCTCACCAACTGGGACAAGGAATCCACTATATCCGAACGCTCTGCGGGCGCTTCAGCTCGGTCTGGACTGCCGTACGATTTCTGCAACGTCTGTCAGTTGATCGGCATGCCAACAGGCTTGCAGAAGTCGAGCCGCAGACTCCGAGGAGATCGCAAGTGCGGTCTGGCCCCTGAACTTCTCGGAAAGGTCATCATCGGACATGGGGTTGGCAATGCTGCCCTTGTTGGCCGCAACCATGATCGTGCGTTGATGGCCATCCTTCGTGGTCACGCTCAGGGCCGCGGATTGGGCGCCGAGGGTCGAATCAACTTCGACCTGAATGAGATCGCGCATCCTGACGATCCGGGGGTCGGTGATGACGTCCTCCTGCCCTTCGGCGAGGCCGGCGCGTCCTCGCACGAGCGCCGCCGCGACCCAGTGGTAAAGGCTTACCTTGGCTTCGAGCACGCCAACCGGATGACGCCGGTAGCCAAGTGCCAGCGCGGAAGGGTGGACGCGAAGGCCTACCTGCGCAATCGAATCGGCGTCTGCATTCGCCGATTGGGACCAGGTCAGAGCAGCATCGAGCGACGGATGAATCACCACGCCGCAGGGATAGGGCTTATACGCCAATGCATTGACTTCGAACTGTGCGCCCAGCGAATCGGTGATGTAGGCGAGGTGGGCCGCGTCGGCGAACAGACTGGCGAAGCCGTACTGGGCTCCCAGCGGGTCTCGCGGTCCCACGAGACCGTGCTTGGCCAGGACAGCGGCGCGAAGCCCGCTCTGTGCCGCATGGCCAAAGATCCAGGTGGCTGACATCGTGCCGTGCGCGGCCCGGAAGCCGGACGCGTCCAGTGCGGCAATGCCGATGGCCCAGATCGTGCGCTGCGCGTCCAGGCCCAAGGCCTTGGCAGCGGCCGCTGCAGCGCCGATGCCTGCTGTGATGCCCGTCTGGGACCACCCGATGTCGCCGACGGCCGGCGCCACGGAAACCGCCATGCACACGCGCGAAGCGACTTCGACGCCCAAGGTGAAGGCGAGCAGGAAGTCCTCGCCGCGCATGGGTTGCTGTTCGGCAATAGCCAGCAGGCTGGCCGCGACCGCGCCGCTGGGATGCAGGATGCTCTTTGCGTGCGTGTCATCGAACGAGTAGGCGGCCGAGCTCAAGCTGTTGAGCAGCGCGGCCGTCAGGACATCGGTCCGCTCCTTGCGTCCCAGCAGGCCGGCCACCGGCGCACCCGCTAACGGCAGAAGTGCGCCGGTCGCGATCTCGACGATTTCGTGGCGAGCCCCTCCCAGGCAGCAGCCGACGATGTTGACGAAGGCCCGACGCGCGGCATGGCGCGCGGATTCTGGGAGCTGATCGTAGGTCGTGCGGTGGACGAACTGCGCGATCTGTGCGGTTGCGCCTTCATCCGGCCGGACGTCTCCGCTCATCGCTTCACTTCTTTTCATCCGCCCAGCGCGGTGCGAGGTGCGCGCCGCCCTCGGGCAGGGACTGTGACTGCATGAACAGATACATCTTCATGCTGTCCTCTTCGCGGTAGCCTGCCGCGGCCGCCTCGCGATAGAGCTCCAGGATGCGCGGCGCGAGCCAGAGCGCGGCCCCGTGACGCTCGGCTTCTTCCAGCACCAGCGCCTCGTCCTTCAAACCGATGCTGAGCGGCCCGTTGTATTTGAAGGTGCCCGAGAGGATCGCCGCGGGTACCTTATGCGTCGTCGTGTAGTTGCGGCCGGAGCCGGCATTGAGCACGTCGTTGAGAACCTTGGGGTCCAGGCCGGCCTTTACTCCCATGGCCAAGCCCTCGAAGACCGCCATCCGCCCGGCAGCCGACACGTGGTTGTTGATGATCTTGGCGACCTGGGAGATGCCCGGCTTGGCGCCGAGGTACATGAGCTTGCCCGCCAGATGCTCCAGCACGGGGCGCGCAAAGTCGAAGTCCTGCTCGGACCCGGACGCCAGAACTGCCAGAGTTCCTGCGCGCGCTCCGGGTGGTCCACCGCTGATGGGCGCATCGATCACGCCGATGCCGCGCGCCTTCAGGCCCTGAGCGATTCGGTCGATCGTCTCGCTGCCCAGCGTGGATGTCTCCACGTACACGCGCACCGCGCTGCCCTGTGCGATGCCCTGGTCGCCGAGGGCGACGGTCAAGCTCGCCTCGCGTGAGGGCATGGAAGCGATGATCAGCGCGCAGGTGTTGGCCAGTTCCAGGGCGTTGGCCGCCACTTTGGCTCCCAGTTCGCGAAGCGGCGCCAGCGCCGCGGGATTGCGATCGCAGACGGTGAGATCCACGCCTTGCTCGATCAGCCGCRGCGCCATGGGCTGCCCCATGTTGCCCACCCCGATCAGGCCTACCTTCAGTCCAGTCATGTGTAGCTCCTTGTCAGGAAAGCGGTGCCAATGGGGAGGCGCCGGCGGGCAGCGGCAACCTGGCGGTGTTGAGGACGAACGCGAGCAGCGTGTAGTAGCCACACACTGCGAGCAGATCGAGCGTCGCCGGCTTGCCGAAGCGAACAGCCAAGTCGTCGAAGGATGCCGACGACGGCTCGCCTTGCCAGACGGTCTGCTCCGCGAAATTGAAAATCAGTGCCTCGTCCGCGTGCAGCTCGGCTGGCCGCGCTCGAACCGCGATTGCGTCGATCACCTCGTTTCGCAAGCCGGCTTCGCGAGCGATCCGCGCATGGGCCGCCCACTCGTAGTCGCAGTTCCAGCGACGGGCGGTCAGCAGGATCGCGATCTCCACGAGTGGCTGCGCAAGTCCCGTGTTATAGCGTAGATGCTCGCCGAGTTCCTGGACGCGGCTCGCGAGTTCTGGGTTGTGGATCAAGGCCAAAAACGGTCCCTTTAGCCCGCCGCGCGGACCGCTGGCAATGGCATCGGCTACTTCCCTTTGGCGAGGAGACATTTGCTCGCGCTGGAGCACTTCAAACCGACTCATGTTGTTCCTTGCGAAGCTGCRCGCGTTCCACATCGAAGGCGCGGTCGTGGGTAAGGGAGGGGATCCGCTGACGCGCGGTCTCGACAGCCTGGAGGTCGATGGTTGCGCAGATGACTTCTGGCTCGTCACCGGCCTCCGCTAGGATCTGGCCGTTGGGGTCCACAATCATGGCGTGACCGAAAGTCTGGTGGCCGCCGGGGTGGTCACCGCAAGTGGCCGCGGCGACAACGTACGCGCCGTTCTCGATCGCGCGCGCCYGCAGCAGCGATTTCCWGTGCAACGTGCCTGTGGCCTTGGTGAAGGCGGCAGGCACGGCGAGCACTTCGGCTCCTGCCTGCGACAGCGCCCGGTAAAGTGCCGGGAACCGCACGTCATAGCAGATGGACATGCCGATCCGGGCCCAGGGCGTGTCGACCACCACCGCACGGGTGCCTGGCGCATAGGCGGATGACTCCTGGATCACCCGCCCGCCCGGAAGTGTGGCGTCGAACATGTGCAGCTTGTCGTAGCGGGCGATGATTTCCCCGTTGTCGGAAATCATGAACGAGCGGTTGGCCAGCTTCCCATCCTCGCGCGCCAGGGCCAGCGATCCGACCAAGATGAAGATGCCGTGCTCGCGCGCCAGCTGGCGGAACCGAGGCAGGGCGGGATCGTCTGCCTCCGGCAGCCCCTGGCGACGCATGGCGCCACCACTGGCGTGCAGGAATGTCGCATATTCGGGCAAGACCACCAGCGCGGCGCCCCGCCGCGCGGCTTCCTCGACGCCTTGCGCCGCGCGCTCGATGTTCGCTGGCCGGTCCTCGCCCGGGTTCAGCTGCACGCATGCGACAGTGAACTGTTCGGTGTTCATCGCGGGTTCAGGCCGAGCAAGGCGCGCGCTTCGGCGGCAGTGGCGAGCCGACTTCCAAGCAGGTCGACGATCTGCGCAGCCTTCCGGACCAAGGCGGCATTGTTGGGCGCCAGTTCCCCCTTGGAGATATACAGGTTGTCTTCCAGACCGACTCGGATGTGCCCGCCCAAGAGAAGGGCCTGCGCAACCATCGGAAACTGTGAACGACCGACGCCAAACGCCGCCCACTCGGCGCCACGGGGCAGCATGCTCTTCATGGCTGCCAGAACCTCGCTGTTGGCCGGAGCCCCCCACGGAACTCCCGTGACCATCTGGAAAAGCGGCGCTGGCTCGAGCAGGCCGCGGCGGATCATGTCCAGGGACAGTGCAATGTGACCGGTGTCGAACACTTCCAGCTCGGGCTTAACGCCTGCGCTGCGGATCGCTTCAGCAATCATCTCTACATGTGCTGGCACGTTGATCAGTGCGCCCTTGCCGAAGTTGAGCGAGCCCATGTCCAGGCTGCAGATCTCGGGCTTGAGTTCCAGGATATGTTGAACGCGTTCGGCCGGCGGGCGCAAGTTCGAGCCGGTCTGCGCCAGGTTGGCCTCGACGTCGCTGGGAATGAACCGAGCCCCGGGGCCGGTGGTGAGATTGACGATCACGGGGCTCCCACTGTCCCGGATTCGTTCCACGACTTCGCGGTACAGCGCAATATCCATGCTGGGCTTGCCAGTCTTGGGGTCTCGCACGTGGATATGAGCGATGGCGGCACCGGCTTCGCAGGCTGCGATGGCCTCGCGGGCGATCTGCTCGGGCGTGACCGGGACGGCGGCAAACCGGCCAGCGGTATCGTCGCCGCCGGTGACTGCACAGGTGAGGATGACTGGATTTTGCAAGGCGTTTCCTTTGGAAGTGTCTCGATTTACCGCATTGTCCTGGGTGAAAGCTTAGAAGTCAAGAAATCCCGCATGGCGGGACTATATTGTCATTGCCGGCAACGCGAGGGCTTGGCGATTGGCGAAGAAGGACGCAACTATTCGGGCGCTCACAGGGGGGCGACGACGGCGGCGGCGTCGCCTAAAGAGTCGAGGTCTTTCACAAGGCGGATCACCTCTTCGACCTTGTCTGGCGCAATGGGCGTCACCGCGGCGGATGCACAGTCGGTGAACTTGCGCGCCAGTTGCTCCCAGTTCATGGGGGCCTCGGGGCTGCCTGGGACCCTGGCGCCGACATGCTCCAAACGTCGGCCATCMTTTGCCAGTATTTCGACGCGCCCCACGAGCGAGTTCGACTTCCAAGCTTCGCCCGGTTCCTCAGTGGGCAGGACCTTTTGAGCCATGTCGAGCACCTGGGGGTCGTTCAGCGCTTCGGGAGTGAAATCGCGCAGCGCGACCTGCCCCTWGGAGGCAGCCACGCCTATGACGAAGGGGAGGCTGAACTTGGCGTCAACGGCCGACTGCGGCCTGCGCCGCCGCTCCAGGGGCATACACATCTGCTGCTGGCTTTCGTTGATGAAGACCCGTATCTGCTCGACGTCCCAAGGTTGCAAACCGTGTAGCGCCATGAGCTCGAGAGTGGCGTGGATGTATGTGTGCGAGAGACCGACGACTGGCCAGGGCTTGTAAACCATGTCCGAACCGAGGTAATGCTCGCCTAGGCCAGAAACGATCTGGCCGCGATCGTATTTGCCTGCGAAGCAGGCTTGCAGGATGCCTGCCTTTCCTTCGAACACGCCGTCGATGCCACTGAGTCCTCGTTCGGCGAGCAACGCTGCATTGACGGCCACGTTGGCGCTGAACCCCGCGTACATGCCCCGAAGATGGGTCCCCCCGTACACCGGCTGCATCGTGCCGCCGGCTTGCATGCTCGCAATGGCCAGCGCGTTGGCAATCTCACTTTCCCGCAGGCCCAAGATGGTGGCCGCCGCGGCGGTCGCCGAGAACACTCCCAAGATCGTGGAAACATTCCAGGTCTGGGTGGCTGCGATGTTGCAGCGCAGGCGGATGAACATGTCCTGCGCGGCCGCGACGGCCGCGATGACCCGACGGCCTGGGACGGGCCCATTGCGTTGGGCCAACGCAAAAACCGCAGGAATCATGGCGCTTGCGCAGTGGCCGCCACGCGGCGTGCGGTCGTCGAAATCCAGGCAGTGGGCCATCGCGCCGTTGGCCAAGGCAGCTGCCGAAGCGGGAAGTCGTTGTCCCCACCCGAGAACAGAACTCTCAGACTTGCCGCCGCAGTCCACGAGATGCTCGACAAGTGGTCGTACAGCCGGTTCCATGCCGCTGGCGGCGAGGATGACGCCCAGCGTGTCGAGAATGCTCTTCTTGGCGGCTTCGATGGCAACTGGCTTCAGCTTTTCGTAGCGCGTGCTGGCCACCGCAGCGGCAAAGTCATCGCAGAGGTCGCGGGGGGAGGGTGAGGACATGACGGAAGGCTCCTTCTGCGTTGGTATTGGTCCCAAATGATGGGATTGTTGGGCGATCCGCGGCCCGTGTTCCGCTCAGCTGAAACTTGGACCCGAAATTGCCTGCGATGCGAATCGAATGATTGACATTGTGTCAAATAGCGGGATAAAATTCAACGACTTCTGCAAGAGGCTCTATGAAACCCCAAGGCAAGTTCGTGTCAGATTCGACCGTCGATTCCCCGCTTGGTGCTGGGGCAGAGATTCATGTGTATGCGGGCACCGCTGGCCACTCGGCTTGGTTCAGCGACGACCTGGGCCTGAGCTGGGTACACCCCAACAGCCATTCGGGCATGTACCTGGAGGCGCGCGTGTGGGCCATGAGTGCCGCCCTCGCGACGCCCGAATCGCTGCATGCAGGCACCGACGACGGTGTGTACCGCTGGGATGAGAAGTCTGCGCGTTGGAAGCAGATCTCTACGCAAATCAGCGACGTGTGGGCGCTCGCCCATGATCCGAAGGATCCCTCGGTGCTTTTCGCGGGAACCCGTCCAGCGGGGCTTTACCGGTCGACCGACGGCGGGGTCAATTGGAGTGAGCTGCCCGTGCCGGGCATCGCTAAGTTCTCCGAGATAAACATGGGCCCCACCCGGGTCACCCAGATCCTGTTCGACCCCTTCAGCTCAGATACGTTGTGGGCGGCGGTGGAAATCGGTGGCATCTACCGCAGCGACGACCGGGGGAACTCCTGGCGGCTGCTCACCAACGGCCTCGTGTCCGGCGACGTGCACGGCGTGGCTGTGACCCGCACCCGCGAAGGTGCGCCTCGCGTTCTGGCAAGCACCAACCGCGGCTTGCACGCCAGCGAGGATCAAGGCAATACCTGGCGCTTCTTGGAGCTGGACTCGCCCTGGCAATACACCCGTGCGGTCGTGGTGCGGCCGGACGATCCAATGACCGTGTTCCTCGCCAATGGCAATGGCCCCCCGGGCAATGATGGTCGGCTGCTGCGCAGCCGTGACGGTGGCGATACGTGGGAGAGGCTCGCGCTGCCAGGCAACGTGAACAGCACGGTGTGGTGCATTGCTATGCATCCTTCTGATCCGTCGCTCATGTTTGTCTGCACGAATCTAGGGCAGCTGTTTCGCAGCACCGACGGCGGGGACACGTGGGAGCGGTTGCCGCATGAATTCGGCGAAATCCGCGCGCTGCATTGGCGAGCCGTCCCGCGCGGAACGCGAGGGGCGCCGCATTCGATTACCCGTGCCATCGCCGCCAAGCCCCTTCTGGC
>NZ_JBFUIU010000403.1:0-8155 GCF_056401695.1 Variovorax sp. P4_D9 | reverse complement strand
CGGGGCTGGCGCGGCTTTCATCATCACGCCAGTCTCAGCATTGCCGCCTACGGCTTCTTGGTCGCCCAGCGGCTACGACACCCCGACGAGACGGGGGGTAAAAAAAACTCCGCTCAATGCCAAACGCCTGCCCTACCCACGCATTACAAACCTCGGGGAAGCCCAGAGGGCGCAGCGCCACGTCCCATCCTCCATCACGAGTTTGCGATTGCATATCGGCGCACTACTGGCTCGTAACCTCCCCCGATGCCCTGCTGTCTTGGGCATCAACGTGCACCGAATATCTAACACAGTAAGACTAGTTCGGAATCACAATTGATTGCCACATGTCGAAGTGACCACGATGCCCCGATATTCCGCACATCTCGCGTCAATGTTGCTGACGTTGTTGTTCGCCGCGCCTTCGATCGCGGCCGAGGCAGCGACTGCACCCGCCGCTGCACTGCGCGTGGCCACCGGACAGTTGGCACCCTTCGTGTTCAAGCAAGACGATCGGCTGAGCGGCTTCAGCGTCGACCTGTGGAACGAACTGGCGCGCGGGATGCGCGTGGACTTCGAATGGGTGGACGCGGGGCCGCGCGCCCAGCAACTGGAAGGCGTGCGTCGCGGCGACGCGGACGTCGCTATCTCGGCCATCGTGCTGACACCGGAGCGCGAGAAGATCGCCGACTTCACGCAATCCTATTTCGACTCCGGCCTGCAGATCATGGTCCGCACCGAAGAGGAAAGTCCGGTGCTCGCGACGTTGTTGGCCATACCCTGGAATGCCATCGGGAAGCTGTTCATCGCCGCACTCGTGCTGGTGTTCCTGTGGGCCAACGTGCTCTGGTTCATTGAGCGACGCAATTCCGAACTCGACAAGGGCTACGCGGCAGGCGTCGGCAACGAGGTGTGGAACACGATGCTGATCATTGCTACCGGCGAGCATGGCGAGCGAGGCACTCCGGGCGCGCTCAGGCGGCTCGTGATCGCGTGCGTGTGGTTGATGGGCATCGTGCTGATCGCGCAACTGACCGCGACCGTCACCTCATCGCAGACGGTTGATCGGCTACGCTCCAGCATTGCAGGCCCGGGCGACCTGCCCGGGAAGACGATTGCGACGGTGCCCGGCACCATCGCGGCCGACTACCTGGCGCGACTGCACCTGCCGATCGTGGAAATCACCAATCCCGCTGCCGGTGTGGACCTGCTCGCGCAGGGCAAGGTGCAAGCCATCGTGTTCGACGCGCCCACGCTGCAATACTGGGCTCGCAAAATAGACCGTCAGGCCAGCATCTTCTCGATGAGGCGCCAGTGCGGGGGCATCGCCCGGTCAACGCCGGTCAAGAAGCCCGTCAAAGCCCCCGAATTGACCAGCCGATCATCAAAACGCCGCTCGCGGCGATCCAACTGCCGCTCACACGCACGGCAATGCGCGCCCATGGCGCCCGCAATGCAACGACAAGCGCGGCGAACAGGACGACCAGTACGAACACTGCGGCGGCCAAACCGAGGGCGGCCAGGGTCGCCGATGCAGATAGGCCCATGCCGGTGCCATTGAGGTACCCGTGAACCAGCCCGAGCAGTGCACCGAGCACCGTCATCGAGCGCAGGGTGAGCTTCACATCGGCCGCAACCAAACCACCCAGCAGCAGGAACCACAAGGCCGCCACCAGTGTGCCGGCATGCGCGGTGGCCGCGGTCGATCCGACCAGGCTGCCGAGCAACCACGCCGCCGGCAGCGTGAACATTGCCCGTCTTCCGTAAGGTCCGCCGCGCAACCCGGCCAGCAGCGCCAACGCCAGCGCAGGAACAAGATCCTCGGGGCTGGACAAGAAGTGCAGCAGGCCGTCGTAGACCGGGCCCATCCCGGTCGAATTGAGGTGCGCTTCGGCAGGCCCGCACTCAAGCGCAAGGGCGAGCAGGGCGAGCGAGCGCGCACGAATCCACGACGCGTTCGCGTACATCATGCGAACGCCCTCCACATGAAGAATCCCCCGCCCGTTGCGACCGCCGTGCCGGCTGCCCGCAGCAGTTGCCGCCCCCAGGGCCGGCCGTGGACGGCTCCAATGCCGATGCCCAACGCGTGCAGGCCACCCGTGGCGATCACGAAACCTATGCTGTAGAGCAGCGCGTTCTGACCTGGCGGCAGTTCGACGCCATGCGCATGCCCGTGGAAGATCGCAAAGCCCCCGACCACGAGCGCCGCAATGACCAGAGGCGGGCGGAGTTCGAAGGCGACCGCGGTTCCGAGCACGATTGCCGACGCGGCGATACCGGCCTCCACGCCCGGGATCGGCACACCGAGAAATCCGACCATGCCGCCCAGCGCCATGACCATAGGGAAAGCTATCGGCAGCACCCAGATCGCCGGCATCCCCAGTTGCGCACCCCACAGACCTACGGCGACCATCGCGAGCACATGGTCCAGGCCCGAGAGCGGATGGAGCAAGCCGGTCAGCAGTCCGGCCGCCTCGCTCTGCTGGAGGTGTGCGCAGGCGGCCTGACCCCAGAAGGCCGCGAACAGGGCCAGCGCCTGCGCCGATCGAGGTCGAAGTTGCCGCATCATCGTGCCGCTGCGATCAAGAGCGCGACGCGCTGGACCGTCCAGAACGCACCGAGCGCTCCGACGACATAGCCAGGAAGTGCCTGCGCCCAACGCGGCCAGCGCACCTGGAGCACGCGGAAGGACCGCTCCATCGCCAGCACCAGCGCGACGAAACCGAGCTGCCCAAGCTCTACGCCGACGTTGAAGGACAGCAGCGCCAGCGGCAGATCCTGCCGCGGCAGGCCGGCACTGGTCATCACGGTGGCGAAGCCGAACCCGTGCAACAGCCCGAACGCGAACGCCACCACCCAGGGGTGGCGGATCGTGAAGCTCGTCTCGCCGCGCCACACGCGCACGATCTCCGGGCCGAGAAACAGGATGCTCAAGGCGATCGCCGCATTCATCGGCAGTGCCGGGACGTTCGCGACGCCGAGCGTGGCGATGGCCAGCGTGATGCTGTGGGCGACGGTGAAAGCGGTGACCGTCTTCATCAGCGTCCACCGATTGCCCACGATCAACAGCAGGCCGAGCACGAACAGCAGATGATCGGCTCCGAACAGGATGTGCCGGAAGCCCTCGACGACATAGGTGCCCAGCAACTCCCACCAGGCTTGCGAGGCGGCGATCTCGAACCATGGCTGCGAAGGGCGTGCGATGGTCTGCACCGTCCGGCCGTCGAGCAGCTCGACCCGGACCATCGCATCGGTGATCGTGAATTGCAGGCCCTTGATCTTGATTCGCTTGCCGGCCAGTCCGTTCGGCCCGGCGTCGATCCAACGTCGCTCGACGAGGGAGTCGGTGAGTTCCTGGACCACGGGCGCCTTCAGGTCGTTCACCCCATCGGGCATGGTCAGCACCAGCGGCAATCGCCTGCCCGCGAGCATCGGCGTGCGCCAGAGCACCGCATACTTGCCTGGCGCCGTTTCCTTGATCTCCAGATACGCCGGCCGCGACTCGTCGGCGCGTGAAACCGGCATTCCGGCAAGCAGGACGAGCAGCGCCACCGCGATGTAACCGGCGAAGCGGCGCAGGCCGATCACTTCGACACCCCGCCCGATAGTGTGGGCGCTTGCGCTGTCTGCGAAGACGACGAGTCCAACGAGGCCGCGGGACTCTCGGGCGGCGCGGGCAGCAGCACCGTGTAATTGCTGCGCATCGTCTTGTACGACTTCTCCCAGGCAAGCGCTTTCTGCTCGTCGAGCCACGCGGTCTTGATGTTGGCCTCGACCTCCTCGAAGGTCGGGACGCGGCCGGGAATCAGGGTGTCAACGAACAMGAGGTGCCAGCCGAAGCCGGACTCAATGGGCCCCTGCCACGAACCGTGCGAAAGCTTGGCTGTCGCCAGAGCGAATTGTGGTCCGAATTCCTTGCCGAGAAATTCGGGCGCGCGATCGCGATAGTAGTCCTGGAACATGAACGCGTCGGCGAGCGAGTTCGCGACTTTCGCGTCGACAGGCTGGCCGGCGAGCTTCGCCAGCGCTTGTTCCGCATCGGCTCTGGCACGGGTGCCGCGCTTGTCGGGGGAGAAGTACAAATGTCGAAAGCTCAGCCGGGGCGGCTGCGCGAATTTGGCGTCGTTCTTCGCGAACCAGCTCCTGAGCTCGACCGACGTCGGCTCGCGTGCAGCGGCCACATCTTCGGCCAGGAATTGCATCTTCTGCGCCATACGGCGCTTGACGATCTCGTCACCCTTGTCGAGCCCCATTGCGAGCGCCTCGCGGTAGAGGACTTCCTGCTGGACTTTCATCTCGACCATGCGCTCGAGCTCCTGCGGTGTCGGCAGTCGGTGCCACTGCGCCTGGTACAACTCGGTGAGCTGGGTGATCTCGTCGAGCGACAGTTGGATCTCCTTCGAAGACGCGGTCGCCGGGCTCCCGGACTGCGTGAGGCCGTAGAGCCCGAACATGATCACGCCGATCAATAGAAAGTGAACCAACGGCTCGCGGAGGAGACGATTCATCGCGTTTTTCCAGACTCTCAGCGCTACTTGTGCACATCGGGGAAGAAAGTTGCCGCTTCCTGCAGCGCCTTGCCAGACATCTCCACGATGATCCGCCGCCGCATCTGCTCGCGCATGGCCTGGAACTTCTGCTGCTGCTGCGGATTGAGCAGCGGCGAGATCTTCTCGTCGAAGGAGACGCCGAGCTTGCGCAGCTCCTGCGCCTTCTGCAAGCCGCTGAGGGAGACGTTCTTTTTCAGCGCGCCCAACTGCTGCACCTCCTGCTTGAGAATCGGGACGATCTGCTGCTTCTGCTCTTCCGTCAGCCCCAGCTCGATCGAGAACTGGTTCGACAGCGCCGTCAGCGGATTCGACGCGATTTGCGGAGCCGGAACGATCTCATAGTTGGCGAAGCCGAACTCATTGCTGCGTGCGGCGTAGTACGTGTCGCCGAGTTTATAGAACGTGAACGCGTACGGGTCCTGCGAGACGAAGGCAACGAGTTTGCCCGCCTCGATCTTGTAGGGGCTGGTGGTGCCCTGATAGCCGTCGCGCTCGACGCTGCCGAAACCGCTCGGCACGGCGGTGTCGCCTCCGATGCGGAATACCGTCGTATGGCCCTCGGCCGTGAAGTTCTGGCTGAACTGTTCTCCGGTCACGTTGTTGCGCAGCCAGAAGGCCTTGCCGACGATGAGCGCCTTCAACTGCGCGTCGTTCAGGGCCGCGGCACCTTTCTTCTTCAGGTCGGCGACGGTCATCCCGGCCGGGTTGCCCTTGCGCGCCTGCGCCGATGGCGCATACCAGATCGGCGAACTCCAGGCACGCTCCTGCCCGGTGAGCGGCACGATGTTGGGCGGGGGCAGCCCCTCCTTCACCGCCTGGATCAGCGTCCAGCGCGGCGTCGGGATCTCGAGCACGCGGACATAGTAGAACGCATGCAGGCTCGCATCGAATTCCGGGTCGGTCCACACCGTCTTCAGTTCCGCCGAGCCGACATCGTTGGTGTAGGTGGCCTTGTCGAAATCCACCGTGCTGCGGATGGCCGGCACTCGGCCCGACCACTTGTCGGGCTTGCGATCGCCAGCCCACACCACGTCGAATACTTTCTCGAGGCTCTGACCGTTCTGCGTCCAGCCTTTGATGACCTGGATGCGGTCGAGGTTGGCAGAGGTCGGGTCTTTCACTGCCCAGATGACGAAGCTCGGCGCGGTGCCTTTCCCCCCGGAGGGCATGGGCGGCAGGTCGGCGCCCATCGGCACGCCGCCCGCATAGGACTGCTTGACCCAGTCGCTGGCCTTCGCGATGTCCTGGTTGTAGCCCCAGCCGCCGAACAAGCGCACCTTGATGTGCGGGCCGGTCACGCCGAAGGTTTCCTTGCGGTACATCGCGTCCCACAGCGAGGCCCGAGTGTTCTCCTCGGCCCATACGCCGGTCAGCCCGCCGGGGTTTTCCAGGCGCACGTCCATGGTGCCGCCGATCAGCACGCCGGCAAAGCGCCGCTCAGCTGACGCGTCCGCCTGGGCGTGCAGACCGAAGAAGTTGTCCTGACGGTACGGACTGCCAGTATTGTGCGAGTCGGAGCCGCCCGCCATCCCGAACTTGTAGGGGTTGTAGCCGCGCACGTCCTGCATCGTGAGACCGTCCTTGTAAGCCTGGCGCGCGAAGCTGCCCGTGATGTGGTCGACGCGCCCGACATTGGCCGGAAGGCCGAGGATGGCTTGATACAACTCGTAGCTGGCGAACTCGTCGTTGGGCGACAGCAAGGGATGAGTCTCCGACTGTCCCTTGCCCTGCTTGATCTCGACCAGACGCTCGTTGCGGTCGCGCGAGGCCGCCCAGGCGGCGTCGATGGGCCGCCCGGTGGTGTTGTCGACGTCGACCGGGTACATCCAGCCGTCGGAGACGTTGGCGTTGTGCGAGATCGCGAGCAGTTCGTTGCCGCTCTTGCGCTGCACGTCCATCCAGTTCCACAGGTCCGTGGGTCGCGTGGAGTCGAGCGCGCTGAATGGATAGTCCGGTACCTTGTCGCAGGCCCGGAAGAACACGTTGCGGTGCAGGTTGCGGTTGCCCGGCATCGCTGTCCACTCGTACGAGCAGAACGCGGTGAACTTGCCCGGCTTGTTGTTCTCGTCGGCGATCTTGACGTTTTCCTTCCACACGGTGCCAGTGATTTTCGGGTCCATCAATGCCTTCACCGGCGCGCTCGCTGCCAGCTTGAGCAGGTACGAGAAGACCTGCTGTTGCTCAGCGGAGCTGTTGGGATCCTTCATGATCATCGGCTTCGCCGCGGGCAGCGTGCTCACGTAGCTCCCCGGGGTGTTGGCCTGCTTGGTGACGCCGACATATTCCGAGTGATCGGTCACGCCCATGAAATCGAGCGGTGTGTCGATCTTGATGTCGAAGCCCATCGGGTGCTTGATCGTCTGCCCCTGGGCATACTTGTAGGCATCGTCGGGGCCGGTGATGCGGTTGCCCATGACCCAGGCATCGACCGACCAGCTGGTGTGAATGTGGGTCTCGCCGAAGTACGCGTTCTTCTCCGGGTTCTTCTCCTGGGCGATCGTCGGCACGCAGGCCAGCGCGGTCGCCAGCGCGACGGTGGCACGGGCCGCCTTGGATTTGCTCGGTTTCATCGCTGACTCCTCCGTGCAGTCAAGAAAACTGCAGCCCGTACGCTATCAGCCGTAGCCGTTCGAACCAACTGGACCTTGGTCCAGGTTTTTTGACGCGGCCACCCCAACATGGGGCACAAAATGGCGACCAACATCGATATGCTTCGGCCATCGCGGCCTACCCCATAGACTGGATCCGACCCAAGATGCCCGAGATTTGGATATTCGCAAGCAATGAGCACCGCGCAGGCATCCAAGCGGCTGGCGAGCGTCTCGATGCGCATCCGATCCTTGGGGGGCATCGTCGGCCAGGTAGCTCACCAAGGGATGATCCCGCGGCAACTTTGCCGGCAATAGGATGAACTGGGTCGAAATCACCTGGATCGCGATGTCCGCTGCGACCCTGACGCTCGGCGTGATCCACCTTTTCGTCTGGCTCAAGCAGAAGTCGCAGTACGCCCATCTGCTGTTCTTCGCGCTCGCGGTCTCTGCGACGGTCTTTGGCGCCTTCGAGTTGGCGATGATGCGCTCGACGTCTGCTGCCGGCTACGCCACGACATTGCGTTGGGCGCATGTGCCGCTGGCGATGGTCGTGTTGTCGATCGTCTGGTTCGTCCGGTTCTATTTCGACGCCGGAAGACCCTGGCTTGCCTGGGCGACCTCCCAGTTCCGCCTGTTGGCGCTCGCGCTGAACTTCATCACCGGCGCAAACATCAACTTCAGCGAGGTTTCATCGCTGGATCTGACCACCTTCTGGGGCGGCCCGATCGTCGCGGGGCCGGTCGGTGTTGCCAATCCATGGGGGATCATCCCGCAGATCGGGAATGTGTTCCTGCTCGTCTTCGTCGTGGATGCCTCGCTCTCGCTATGGCGCCGGGGCGGATCCGATGGGCGTCGCCGTGCAACGATCGTCGGCGGCAGTCTCGCGATCTTCATCATCACGGTCGCGGGTTTCGCCGCCTTGATCACTCTGGGCCTGGTTCACGCCCCGACGATCGTCATGCCGGGCATTTTCATCGTCGTGATCGCCATGGGCTACGAACTTGGCTGGGACGTGATTGCAGCCGGGCAACTGGC